>DMLG01000041.1 GCA_003453455.1 Clostridiales bacterium | reverse complement strand
GCCACGGCACATTTTTTGAAATGCTCGGAAATTTTTCGTTTGGTGATTATTTTAAGCACGAGGCAATAAGCTGGGGTTGGGAGTTTTTAACCGAGGTTATGGGAATACCAAAGGACAAGCTTTGGATTACCGTTTATGAGGAGGACGACGAGGCAAGGGACATATGGATAAACGAAATCGGAGTAGCGCCTGAGCGAGTTGTAAAAATGGGTAAAAAGGACAACTTCTGGGAGCATGGAACAGGTCCGTGCGGACCGTGCTCTGAAATCCATGTTGACCGAGGTGAGGAATACAGCTGCGGTCCTGACTGCAAGCTTGGCTGTGACTGCGACCGGTTTATGGAGGTTTGGAACCTTGTATTTACGCAGTTTGACAAAGATGAGGACGGAAACTATAATCGCCTTTCGCACCCGAATATAGATACAGGAATGGGACTTGAACGCTTGGCTGCAATAATGCAGGGCGTTGACAATCTGTTTGAGGTAGATACCGTTCGCAATATTATGAACCATATTTCTAAAATAGCAGGTGTTGCTTATAAAAAAGACGCAAAGACTGATGTTTCTTTGCGTGTTATTACCGACCATATAAGAAGTACCGTTATGATGGTTTCAGACGGAGTTATCCCATCAAATGAGGGCAGAGGTTATGTTCTAAGAAGACTTTTAAGACGCGCGGCGCGTCATGGAAAGCTTCTGGGAATTTCGGGCGAATTTTTGTATCAGGTTGCGGATACAGTAATTGACGAATCAAAACAGGGGTATCCTGAACTTGCAGAAAAGCGAGAATATATCAAGAAGATAATAAAAATAGAAGAGGAAAGATTTGCAAAAACAATAGATAACGGTATTGCAATTTTAAATGATTACATCAAAAAGACCAAGGAAAACGGCGGAACATTGCTTTCCGGTGATAAGGCATTTAAACTTAACGATACCTATGGTTTCCCAATAGACTTGACGGTGGAAATCTGTCAGGAGGCAGGGGTTAGTGTCGATTTGGAGGGCTATCAAAAGGAGCTTTCTGTGCAGAAAGAAACGGCAAGGAATGCGCGCAAAGAGGGTTCGAGCTGGGAGGATAGCGAGAGCTTTGTCTTTGAAAATGCCAAGGCAACGGAATTTGTAGGATATGAAACGCTTAAAAGCAGCGCACAAATTGTGGGAATTGCGGCAGAGGGCGAGGTTTGCGCTACAATTTCCGAGGGTGAAAGCGGAATTATAGTAACCGATAAAACACCGTTTTATGCGGAAATGGGCGGACAGGCAGGCGATATAGGCACGATTTCAAAAAATGGCGCAAAAGCGCGTGTAACCGACACCAAAAAGAACGGAAACGGTATATATATGCATATGGTAACAGTTGATGCGGGTAGCTTTTCGTCAGGTGAGCAGGTGCAGATGTGCGTGGATGAAAAGAACAGAATGGCAATCTGCCGTAACCATAGCGCAACGCATCTTTTGCACAAGGCATTAAAAGAGGTTTTGGGCGGACATGTGGCTCAGGCCGGTTCTGAGGTAAATTCACAGCATTTAAGATTTGACTTCTCTCACTTTGAGGCAATGACTAAGGAGGAGCTTGAAAATACCGAGAAAAAGGTTAATGAGGCGGTACTTTCGGCTATGCCTATAACTGTTAGGGAGCTTCCGATTGATGAGGCGAAAAAGCTCGGCGCTGAGGCGCAGTTCGGCGAAAAATACGGCGAAGTCGTGCGTGTTGTTTCAATGGGCGATTATTCGGTGGAATTCTGCGGAGGTACACACCTTAAAAATACCGCAAATGTAGGGCTTTTCAAACTTATTTCGGAAAGCGGCGTTGCGGCAGGCACAAGAAGAATTGAGGCAGTAACAGGCGAAGGCGTTATGGAATACATCAAAAACAGAGATGCCCTTATTGCAAGGACTGCGGTATCCTTAAAAGCAAATAATCCGCTTGAAATTGACAAAAAGGCAGAACAGCTTGCAGGGGAAGCAAAAGAGCTTAGAAGGCAGATTGATGCTATGAATGCAAAGATGGCATCAGGAAAACTTGATGATGTATTAAAGAATAAAATTGAAATAAAAGGTGTTACAGCCGTGTGTGCAAGAGTTGACGGACTCGCAGCAGGAGATTTAAGGACACTTGCGGACGACATCAAGGCAAAAATAGAAACAGTAGCGGTTGTACTCGCTGCAAATACCGACGAAAAAATCACATTCCTTGCAGCGGCAAGCAAAGATGCTGTCGAAAAGGGTGTTCATTCGGGAATGATCATAAAAGAGATAACAAAAATTGCGCTTGGCAGCGGCGGCGGGAAACCTGATATGGCACAGGGCGGCGGAAAAGATGCGTCTAAAATTGACGAAGCGTTAGAATGTGCGAAAGATATTATTCTCTCGCAACTTGGCTGATATGAACGGCATAATAGTGATAAATAAACCGCCCGGAAGAACATCACACGATATGGTGAGTTTTGTAAGGAAACTTACGGGGATAAAAAAGGTTGGGCATACGGGCACGCTTGACCCGATGGCAACGGGGGTTCTTCCTATATGCATAGGGAAAGCAACAAAAGCAGCGGATATGCTTACCGATTCGGATAAGGAGTACCGTGCGCAAATGGTCTTGGGTGCCATTACCGACACACAGGATTCGTCCGGGAAAATCCTTGAAAGAAGTCCTGTCTGCGTTACAGAAGAACAAATAAAAGAGACAATATCCTGTTTCATAGGCGAAATCTCACAAATTCCGCCTATGTTTTCTGCTATAAAAAAGGACGGGAAAAAGCTTTATGAGCTTGCAAGACAGGGAATAAGCGTTGAAAGAGAAGCAAGACATGTTAAAATATATGATATTAAAATAACCGAAATTGACCTCGAAAGTAAAACTGTTACGATTGATGTCCGTTGTTCAAAAGGCACCTATATACGCACTTTGTGCGAGGATATAGGTAAAAAACTGGGGTGCGGCGCATATATGAACTCGCTTATTCGCACAAAAAGTGCAGGCTTTGCGCTTGCGGACAGCTTTACGAAGGAAGAGCTTGAAAAAATGAAGGAGCAGGACACGCTCAAAAACGCACTACTCCCGCTTGACCGCATTTTTAAAGACTATGACAGGATAGAGCTTGATGAAATATCGGCGAAAAAAGTAAAAAACGGTATGAGAATAAGGTATAATGCGGCGAAAAGCGGCAAACTATACCGTATATATGATGAAAAAGGCGCATTTTTGTGCATTTCTGAGTGCAAAAACGGAGAATTGGTGCTTAAAAAGGCATTTTGGGTGGATTAAAATGGAGATTTATGAATTTTACGGAGGCAGTGAAGGTTCTGCAATATGCCTCGGGGATTTTGACGGTATGCACAAGGGGCACAGGAGGGTTTTTTCAGAAGCCGCAAAAACAGGAGACTTTGGCGCGCTCCTTTTTACCCACAACTCAAAAGACGAAAAAGAGCTCCTGACGATTTCAGAAAAACTTGATTTAATAAAAAAGCTTGGCGCAAAGTATGCTGTGGCGGCGGATTTTAAAGAAGAGTTAAGGGATAAAACGTGCGAAGAATTTGTAGAGCTGCTTGCCTCTTTTAAAGTCAAATCGGCAGTTGTGGGCTATGATTACCGCTTTGGAAAAGGAGCGGCCGGCGACGCAAGAAGATTACGGGAACTGTGTTCTCAAAAAGGTATCTTCGTGCAAGTGGTAAGTGCCGTAGAAGATGGCGGCGAGCCGATAAAGAGTACAAGAATAAGAACTCTTGTAGAAAACGGAGATATTGCTGAGGCAAACAGATTACTTGTAAGTCCGTATATTATTTCGGGGCAGGTGATAAAAGGTTTTGGAAATGGGAAAAAACTTGGATTTCCGACGGCAAATATAGAGGTTTCAAAGTATAAGCTTCTGCCCCGTGACGGTGTTTATAAGGGCAGATTAGACGGAAAAGACGCAGTTATAAATATCGGCAAAAATCCCACTTTTGGAGCAAGCCAAAGGACTGTTGAAGCACATATTATAGGAGAGGACAAAAAACTTTACGGCAAATGTGTAACTGTTGAGGTTTACAAAAGGATAAGAGATGAGATTAAGTTTAGCAGGAAAGAAGATTTAATCTCTCAAATAAAAAAGGATATAGATGGTATAAGGGGGAAATAAGATGGCAAAAAGAACAATAACCGAGATGAGCTATGAAAGGGCAAAGAAAAATCTTAAAAATAACAGGGAAACTATAAAAAAGCTGGAAGATGCAGGAGTGCTTTTCATAAATCCTGAAAGCTGCTATGTTGAAGAAGGAGTAAAAATCGGCAAAGGCACAGTTGTTGAGCAAAATGTTATGCTCCAAGGAGCAACCGAGATTGGAGAAAACTGCGTCATAGGAATGGGAAGTAAGCTTATAGATACAAAAATAGGCGACGGCTGTGATTTTTTGTCGGTAGTATCGGTTGATGCAAAAATAGGGAATAATGTGCTTGCAGGTCCGTTCTCTTATATCCGCCCCGGTACGGTCATTGCAGATGATGTCAAGGTCGGCGACTTTGTTGAAGTGAAAAATGCGGTAATAGGTGAGGGTACAAAAATTCCGCACTTGATATATGTAGGCGATAGTGATGTGGGTAAAAATGTAAACTTCGGTTGCGGATCAATAACGGTAAATTATGACGGCAAGAAAAAATATAGATGTAAAATAGGTGATAACTGCTTTATAGGCTGCAATACAAGCCTTGTAGCGCCGGTTGAGATAAAGGCCGGGGCATATACTGCGGCAGGCTCTACTATAACAGATGAAGTGCCTGAAAAAAATCTTGCAATAGCAAGGGCAAGACAGGTAAACAAGAGCGGCTGGAAGGATAAGAGGGAAGACTGATGTACTTAATTGCAGGTCTCGGAAATCCAGGAAAAGAATATGATATGACGCGCCATAATATTGGTTTTGAGGTGGTAGACTATATTGCGGACAAATACAATATTAAAGTAAAAAAGCTGAAATTTAAAGCACTTTATCAAAAAGCGGAAATAGAGGGCAGTGAGGTCATACTTATGAAGCCTCAGACATATATGAATTTATCGGGTGAAAGCATACGCGATGCTGCGGCATTTTATAAAATTCCGCCCGAAAAAATCATAATAATAAGCGATGACATAAATCTTGATGAGGGCAGGATACGAGTGAGAAAAGGCGGCTCGGCAGGAGGACATAACGGGCTGAAATCGATAATATATCAGCTTGCATCAGACGGTTTTGTGAGAATACGAGTTGGAGTAGGAGAAAAGAAACAGGGCCAGGACCTTGCAGATTATGTGCTGTCACGCTTTTCAAAGGAACAAATCCCCTTGCTTGAACGCGCGATAATAAACGCCGCAGATGCAGCAGCGGAAGTTATGGCGCACGGCGTAGAAAGTGCAATGAATAAGTTTAACGGAGCATAATGACATCGGGCAGGTGGTAAATATGAATTTCAAAAATCTGTTGTCGGAATATAAAGAATATTCCGACTTTTTGGCTGCCCTTAAAAACGGAGATACGCCCATATCTGTATCAGGTCTTGTTGAGGCGGCTTGGGGACAGTTCATATTTGAGACAGCAGGCAAAAAAAGGGCTCTTGTAATTGCGTATAATGACCAGGAGGCGCAGCGCATAGCTGACAATCTGCGCTTTTTTTGCGACCGTGTTTTTGTTTTCCCGTCAAAGGAGTATGTTTTTTTCGATATAGATGCCTATGACAGGTATAGCGAAAATACAAGACTTGAAGCGCTTTCTAATATTTTGGAGGGTGGAATTACGGTTGCTTCTGCCGATAGTCTGCTTACATTTACTCTCCCGCGCGAAAAGCTGGAAAATGATATTCTTGTTATCAAAGACGGCGGTGAATATAATATCGAAGAGCTTATAAAAAAGCTTGTAGATATGGGATATACAAGGGAAGAGGAAGTTTCCGGGAAAGGTCAGTTTGCGGTGCGCGGCGGAATTTTAGACATTTTTTCGCCCCAAAGGGAAAACCCCGTAAGAATAGAATTTTTTGACATACAGGTGGATTCCATACGCGGTTTTGATATAGAAACGCAGCGTTCGGTTGAAAATTTGAAGGAAACAAAAATTATTCCGGCCTCGGAGCTTTCGGGATTTGATTTTGATGCTTTTTTGGAAAAACTTATGGAAAAAGCGGCAAAATTAAAGCGAAAAAAAGAGCCGAATAAAGAACTTATAGAAAATTTGGAAAACGATATAAACAGCATACAAAGCGGAATAATTCCTAAATCGATATGTAAGTATGCAGGGCTTATGTTTGAAGAAATACCGACGGTTTTGGATTATTTTGACAGCGAAGACGTGATTTTTCTTGCCGAGCCTAAGCGTATTGCAGAGAGGACAAAAAGTCTTGAATGGGAATTTTCCGAACAGATAAAGGAACTTATAGAGAGAAATATTATTGCCAAAGATTTTGGCGGGGAATGGGCAAAATATGAAGATATAGTTGGGCAAATTCAGCAAAAATGCCTGATTTCAATAAATACGCTCACACATACAAGTATAAACTACACCTATAAATCAATATTCAATTTTAATACAAAAACCACCGTTTCTCTGCACGGAAGATTTGACTATCTTTATGATGACCTCAAAAAAACTGAGGGTACGGACAAAACCACTGTGATTTTGGCAGGAAGTGTAAGCCGAGGCGAAAATCTTGCCGGTACGCTTTCGGAAAAGGGCATAAAATGCCGATTTGAAAAAGGAAATACGGACTTTGAAAAAGGGGAAACCGTTATATTAAAGGGAAAGCTCGAAAAAGGCTTTGAATATCCCGACATAAACTTTACATTGATTTCGGAACAGGAAATCTTTGATATTCAGAAAAGGCGGCAAAAACGGAAAACAGACAGCAAAAACCGCTTAAAATCATATACTGACATAAATGCAGGTGACTATGTAGTTCACCGCGCACACGGAATAGGAAAGTATATGGGTATAAAAAAAATAAGCGTGGCGGGAGTGACAAAGGATTATCTGCATATCGCATATCGCGGAACGGACAGCCTTTATGTGCCTGTTGACCAGCTTGATATGCTATATAAATACTCAGGCGCAATCGATAAGGAGTTAAAATTAAATAAACTCGGAGGCAGCGAATGGGATAAGACCAAGCAGAAGGTGCGTGCATCAACACACGACATGGCAAAACAGCTGGCAGAGCTTTATGCTAAAAGGAGTCAAACCAAGGGATTTGCCTTTTCGGAGGATACACCATGGCAGAGAGAGTTTGAGGACACCTTCCCATATAATGAAACGGAGGATCAAATCCGTTCAATAGAAGAAGTAAAAAAGGATATGCAAAGTACAAAGCCTATGGAGAGGCTCCTTTGCGGAGATGTGGGATACGGAAAAACCGAGGTTGCGCTGCGTGCTGCGTTTAAGGCGGCTACCGACTCGAAGCAGGTGGCATATCTTTGTCCTACTACCATACTTGCTATGCAGCAATATGAAACTTTTTCAAAAAGAATGAAGGATTTTCCTATAAAAATAGAGATGCTGTCGCGTTTTCGCACGCAATCTGAACAGAAAAAAATCCTGAAAAAGCTTAAAACGGGCGAAATAGATATAATAATAGGCACGCATAGACTACTGCAAAATGATATTGAATTCAAGGATTTGGGACTTTTAATAATTGATGAAGAGCAGCGGTTCGGAGTTGCGCACAAGGAACGGCTAAAAGAACTCAAAAAGAATGTAGATGTGCTTTCGATGAGCGCAACGCCTATCCCAAGAACACTCCATATGGCAATGGTTTCGGTACGGGACATGAGCCTTTTGGAAACACCGCCCGAAAATCGCTATCCCGTAGCAACCTATGTTTTGGAATATAATGAAGATGTTATTTTAAATGCAATAAAGAAAGAGCTTGCGCGAGGCGGACAGGTTTTTTACCTTTACAATAGGGTTGGAGGAATATACCGCGTTGCGAATTGGCTCAAATCCAAGCTCCCCGATGCCGCCATTTCGGTAGGTCACGGCAAAATGAAGGAAGACGAGCTTGAAGACATTATGTATGATATGGTAAACGGAAAAACCGATATACTTGTTTGCACGACCATTATTGAAACGGGGCTTGATATACCGAATGCGAATACAATAATAGTGGAAAATGCCGATAGAATGGGACTTTCGCAGCTCTATCAGCTAAGGGGCAGAGTTGGACGCTCCCAAAGAAACGCATATGCGTATTTCACCTATAAAAAAGATGAGCTTTTGTCGGAGGTTGCAGAGAAAAGATTGTCCGCCATAAAGGAATTCACCGAATTTGGTTCGGGATTTAAAATAGCTATGCGCGACCTCGAAATAAGGGGTGCAGGCGATATTTTGGGTGCACAGCAGCACGGACATATAGATGCTGTTGGATACGATATGTATTGCAAGATATTGGAAGAAAGTGTGCGCCGTATAGAGGGACTTCCCGAAAAGCCCGAAATAAACACTTCTATTGACTTAAATGTTGATGCGTATATACCTGAAAGATATATTAAAAGCAGTAATTTGAGGATAGATGCATATAAGCGAATTTCTGCCATTGAAACGGAAGATGATGAAAAGGATGTTTTAGATGAGCTTATTGATAGATTCGGTGAGCCGCCAAAACCTGTACGAAACCTGATAGAAATTGCGGGTATAAAGGCATTGGCAAAGGAAGTGGGCATAACGGAAATCTCGCAAAAAGGAAACTGCGTACTGCTTACATTTTTGGAGGATATGCTTTCAGAAAGCGTGATAGAGCTTATAATGGACAGGTACTATGACACTTGTACGATAAATCCCAAAAAGCCTGTAATTACCTATCGTGAGAAGCAGCCTGCAAAAATGATGGGCAATATTAAATTTTTATTACAGAAGTTAAATGAATTGCATAAAGAGGACAAATAATGTATAATGTAAGCAGATAGGAGTGTTCGGTATGAAAAAGATTTTTGCATTATTTGTTTGTCTTTGTCTTCTTGCGTCCTGTGGGAAGTCTGATATTATAGCAACGGTAGGAAGCGCCAAAATAACAAAAGGTGAATTTGAATTTTACCTTTCATCAATAAAGAGTCAATTAAGCGGAACAGAACTGAAAACTGATGAAGATTGGCAAACGCAGGAGATAGAAGGTGAAAAAGCAATAGAGGTTGCAAAACAGAGGGCTCTTGAAATAGCCTCTTTAAATGCGGCGTACCGAGAGACGGCAAAGGCACTGGGATTAAATCTTACCGAACAGGAAAAGAATAGGATAAAGAGCATAAAACAGCAGGTTATTTCAAGCTATGGAGGAGACAGCGCATACAAGGAATTTTTGAAGAATAATAACATAACGGATAGCTTTATACAGCTTATGTGTGAGTCAACAGTGTATTATGAAAAGCTTGCCGATAAGGTGACAAAAGAAGAACCCATAGATGAGGCGGAGCTTTTGAAATATTTTGAAGATAATAAAAAATCGCTAAAAGAGGAGTATATGAAAGCAAAGCATATCCTGATACTTACACAGGATGCCAAAACGGGTACGCCGCTTTCTGAGGAAGAACAACAAACTGCAAAGACGTTTGCAGAGGAATTATATAAAAAGGTGCAAAATGGCGAGGATTTCGACGGACTTATGAGGAAATACTCGCAAGACCCGGGACTTAGCACAAATCCTGACGGATATGTTTTCTCGCATGGAGAAATGGTTCCGGAATTTGAGCAGGCAACAGAATCAATATCGGAAAACGAGATAACTCTTTGCAAGTCAGATTATGGTTATCATATAATTAAAAGGCTTACGATAGAGTATGGCGATATAGCTGATAAAGTCCGTGAAGCAGTAATAAAGGAAAAGGTAAGCGCAAAACTAAAAGATTGGGAAGCAGAGTATAGCATTGAAGTAAAGGTAAATGATGAACTTATTAAAACGGTAAAATGACAAAGAGTGCGCTTTTTTGTGGCGCACTTTTTTCAAACTTTGATTAAAAAGGAACTGTAAGCGTATGAAAAAGAAACATATATTTGCGATTTTGGCGCTTCTTATGACGGTATTCATTTTCTGGAATTCGGCGCGGCCTGCCGTGGAGTCGGCACAGTCAAGCGGAAGATTTGTTGTATTTTTGGACAAGCTGCTTTTATACTTTGGGGTGCATGTAGATTATGACGCAATGCAGAAATTAGTCAGAAAAGCTGCACATATTGCGGAATTTTTAGTTCAGGCAATGCTTATTGCAGGCAGTTTTTCGGGTAAATACAGGAAAAGAATAGTTTACATTCTGTTTTTTGGACTCTTAACAGCCTGCACGGATGAATATATACAGCTCTTCTCAGACGGGCGTGCAGGACTTATAGGCGATATTTTTATAGATTTTTCGGGAACCGCTGTGGGTGCGGCAGCTTGCGGAATTTTTCGCAAGACAGGAAAGTGGTAGGTGCTAAATGAGTGGCATAGGAAACCTTATATGGATAGTATATCTTGTAAATTTTGCAATAATAGTCGCTATTGTATGTTTTCAAAAAGATAATCCGGCAACATCAATGGCGTGGATTATGTGCCTTGTTACATTTCCTGTTGTGGGAGGAATGCTGTTTTTAATATTCGGAGTAGGTGTGCGCGCGCTTACCGAAAAGAAATATAAAGAAAAACTTGAAATGAACGAAAAATATATATTGGAGCAGCAAAAGGAATATGCGGAAAAGCACAGTGATATTCCGGAAAGCGATATAATAAAATATTTTTTGAACTGTGATAGCGTATATACAGAAAATAACGAGGTTGAAATTTTTACAGACGGGAAGGACAAGTACAGGCGGCTTTTCTGTGATATAGAAGGCGCAAAAGAAAGAGTGGAGCTTTTATATTTCATTTTCAATGATGATATGACGGGTAATGCGCTTATGGATCTACTTGTCAAAAAATCAAATGAAGGCGTAAAAGTACGGCTTTTATATGACGGCGGCGGGACGATGATGGTGCCGAAAAAGTTTTTCAAAAAGCTAAGTGATTCTAAAAACGGACAGGCTGCGGAGTTTTTTTCGGTTCGTCTTTCATCTCTATATAAGGTCAACCACAGAAATCACCGGAAAATAGTGATTATAGACGGCGAAACTGCGTATCTTGGCGGAATGAATATAGGCGATGAGTATGCGAATATTTCAAAAAAGAAAAAACCGCCATTTCGGGATACGCATCTGCGTATCCACGGCGAAGCGGCGGAATACGCCGCAAGGTGTTTTGCGATGGACTGGGAGTTTTCGACGGGTGAACGAATTTCAGTTAAAAATCTTGCAGGCAGCTTTGATATGAAGGAAAAACTGCCCATGCAGATAGTGGCGTCAGGTCCTGATAGCAGGAACGAGGAAATAAAGTGCGGTATGATTAAGATGATAAATAGTGCAAAAAAGTACATCTATATCCAAACCCCGTATTTTGTTCCGGACCAGGCGTTTTTGACTGCGCTCGAATTGGCAAAAAAATCAGGCGTAGATGTACGGATAATGATTCCCGGAATACCTGATAAAAAATATGTTTATCATACAACGATGTCATATATAGGAGAGCTTTTGGAAATCGGGATTAAGGTATATCTTTACCCGGGCTTTATCCATGCAAAAACAGTAACAGCAGATGATAAAATGCTGACAATCGGCTCGACCAATGCCGATATCAGGAGTTTTAAACTGCTTTTTGAGATAAATGCCTTTATGTATGACGAAAAAACTGCACAAAAAAGCCGCAAAATTTTTGAAGAGGATATGAAAAAGTGTGAAATCCTTACTGCGGAAAAATATGCAAAACGCGGTATCTTAAAGATAGTTCAAGAGGGTTTTTTCAGGCTGTTTTCGCCTATTATGTAGAAAGGAACGGGAGCGGAATATGAAGAAATTTCTGATATTTTTGCTCATATTTATACAAACTGTATCTGTCTTGGCAAAAGAAGCTGAAAGTATGCCCGATTGCATTCTTGCCGCACAGAAAGAGGGCATTATATTTGGTGACGAAAAAGGAAATTTACATTTAGAAGAAGAAGCCACAAGGGCGGAATTTTTGACATTTTTGGTGCGTTTTTTGGGACTTTCGGGCGGTGAAAATGTTTTTTCCGATATAAGTGAAAATGATTGGTTTGCGTCTTGTGTTGCCGCAGCGAATTTCAGCGGTATTTTTTTGGGATTTTCCGACGGGACGGCAAGACCGTATGAGCGAATTAAAACGGAAGACGCGATTGCAATTCTCGGCAGGTATTATAATGCGGCGTCTCATAAGGGCAGTTATAGCGGCATTTCGGATTATGCCGTAGATTATTTCGGATATGCCTTTGAAAATGGGATTTTTGCTGAATGGAAACATCTTCCTGCCCCAAAAAACGGTATAACAAGAGAAGAAATAATTTCAATTCTTTACAGATACCGTAAGGAGAATGTGCAAAATCTGTGTTTTGAGAGTAATTACCCTAAGCTTTCCGAATGGCAGGTGTTTGGTAAGTTATCAGTAGATATAAAAACGGCGGAAGATTGCGAGATTTATTACGCTATACAGAAAAAAGGACACAAGGGATATAATTGGGAAGAAGTCTCTAAAAATCAATTAAAGGGAAAAGAGGAAAGCATATATATAAGTGCTGATATTAACAGCACATATGATTTGTATGTAAAGGCGGTTTCAAAAGAGAGCGGACGCACCCAAATAAAGGAAATACAAAATGTTGCGCCTCTGTCATTTACAAGAGGACACGGAACGCACGACAGGCCGTATGTGATTTATACGGAGCTGCAACTTTCACAAATTTCAAATTTTCCCGATAAGGCATATATGCTCGGAACGGATGTGAATATTTCTGGCAAATGGACGCCTATTTGTAATTTCAGCGGCAGCTTGGACGGAGATGGTTATAGGATAACGGGTATTTCTGTAAATGAAAATGAGCAGAATGCCGGTCTTTTTGCAGAAATAAAAGGAGGTATGGTCAAAAATCTAACGGTTGACGCAAGCATTAAGGCAAAAAGTGCAGCCGGGATTATAGCAGGAGTAAACGACGGCGGCATTATAGAAGGTTGCTGCGCCATAGGAACAGCGGAAGTTAGCGGCAATAATTGCGGCGGTATCTGTGGAATAAACCGTGGGGAAATAAAGGGTTGTCTTTCCTGTGCATATACAGTACGGGCAGGCAGCTTTGCAGGCGGAATATCAGGACAGAATAGCGGGAATATAACCGAATGTCTTTCCTGTGCAGAGACGGTTACTTCGGATATGTACGCGGGCGGAATATCAGGACAAAATAATGGCGGCAGTATATCAAATTGTGCGGCGGCGAATATTGCTGTCTATAATACTATGACATATAATGGGGGCAAGATTTCAACTAACCGAAACGACGGAGAAATGAGGAATAATTTCAGCCTTTCGGAAATGGTATCCAATGCGGCAAGGACGGATGCAAATGCTGATTCGCGAAACGGACTTGAAGTGCCTTGGGAAAGCTTTGAAAATCCTGAGTTTTATATAGAGGCTGGCTGGGATATGCGAAACTGGAAACAGGCAGAAAGGGGATTTTTGCTTATTTGTCCCAAAAACGCAGCAGAACCCATAATGGAAAGCGGAAAAACGCCATATTTTCCGAAGCAAATTTCTACTGCTGATGAACTTATCTCAATCAGGAAAAATCCGGAGGGACATTATCTTCTTGCAAAGGATATTGTGTTAAAAACTCCGTGGAAAACGATAGATGTTAAGGATGGGTTTTCGGGAACGCTTGACGGAAACGGATACACAATATATGACCTTGTTTTAAAAGGGGAAATCGGATTATTTTCAAATATAACGGGAGGGACTGTAAAAAATCTAAATATAAGCGGTGTAAAAGCATCAAATCTCGGAGGGGCAGTAATAGCCGCCTGCAATTACGGATATATTGAAAACTGCTCAGTTTCGGGTGAAATACAGTCGCAAAGAGTTAGGCAAACCGCAGGAATTGCAGGAGAAAATAACGGACGCATTGAAGACTGTATTGCAGATATAGATTTTGTATGTGAGGGAAATGTAAAAACAGGCGGAATATGTGCAGTAAATAATGGTATTATAAGCAGAAGCAAGTTTTCGGGGAAAATGCAGATTGCTGGCGAAAACTCTGTGTCAGGCGGAATATGCGGAACCGATAACGAAGGGTATATTTCGGAATGTTTTTCGCATGCGGATGCCACATTAAACGATTTAAAATCATATTTTGGCGGAATATGCGCCTTGTCGGAGGGAAGTCAGATTTATAAATGTGCATCAACCGGTACATGCCGGATAAATGGCGAAGAAATATATGTTGGCGGAATATGTGCAGTTTTAAACGATGCAGTGGTTTACGACTGTTTTTCACAGCAAAAATTGGCGTCAGACGGTAAAACCTCTGTGTCAGGCGGAATTTGCGGAGAAGCACAAGGCTCAAATATTCAGAATACTTACTATACTGGTGAAATACGCGCATCGGGCGAAAATGCCATATCCGGCGGAATATGCGCAAAAGCGCGGGGTTCGTTCATAATGCAGAATGTTACATTAAGCCCCGTAATCCTTGGAAAAAATGCGGCGGGAGCAATCGTTGCAGAATTTGAAGACTGTGATGTGAGCGATAATTACAGCTGTTCAAGGACATTGGTAAATTCCCGTTCTTTCTCAGGCGGAGAGAGAAACGGGGAATCAAAGCCTGTTTCCGAGCTTTTCAATGCGGAATTTTATATAAAACCTCTGTCGGAGGGCGGCATTCTTGGCTGGGAGGATAGCTCGTGGGAGGCGTCTCAAACAGAGTATATGCTTCCAATTCTTTCTAATATGCCCGATATGGGAATTTTGCAAAATCCTGTATATAAATAACCCTGCTTTGACAATAAAAGCAGGGTTTTCCTTATAAAGAGATAATTTCCTGCACATTTCGCAGTTTTTTTACAAAAAATCTCTTGAAGTTTATTTTTTGGTATGCTAAACTGAATTTATAAGTTCAAGGAAAAGGGTGAAAGAATTGAAAAGGCTTCTGATTATGATTGCAGCGGTTTTTATTGCAATCCCACAGCTTGCGTTTGGCGCAGAAACTTCCGATTGGGCAAGAGAGGATTATGGAAAAGCTGCCGAAAAAGGGCTGATACCTCTTAGTGTCGCTGTGGGAAATCTTAAAGATAATGTTACGCGCGGTGAATTTTGCAGTCTTGCGGTAAATATGTATGACACAATGTATAAGGGCAATGTGAAAATGTTCGATTGTCCGTTTACCGACTGCAATGATGATTTTATAGTAAAGGCATATTCTTTGGGAATAGTGAGCGGCAAAAGTAATACAGAGTTTTGTCCGTATGACCCAATCACAAGACAGGAAATGGCAAAAATCCTTGTCAATACGCTTGAAATCGCAGGGAAGGATTTGAAAATATCTGACATAAAATCCGAAAAAGCATATTCATATGCGGATTTTTCTGCGGTGGACAGTTGGGCGTCGCTTGATTTTGCGAAGGCGGTAAAATACGGGCTTATGAGCGGGGTTTCCGAAACGGAACTAAATCCGCACGCAAACGCAACAAGAGAGCAGGCGGTTGCGATTGTAAGCCGCAGCGAAGAAATATTTCAGCCTGACGCGGAAAAATATGAAAAACCGCAGATTGTAAATATGCAGGACGGCGATAATGTGTCGGGAGATTTGTCGGTGAAATGGGACAAGCATCCGTCTGCAAAAGAGTACATAGTCATAGTAAAGGACGAAGATTATAACTGTATCGACATAAGCGCATCGGTTGCCGCAAGTGCAGGCATAACAACGGGAAATTTTGATACAGGCAAAAAATATACCATAACGGTTGCCTCTATTTTGGACTCATCCAAGGCGATATATTCCGAGGCGGTTGAGGTGCAGTATAACGAGGAAGAAAAGAAATTTGAAATTTTAAGCACAAAGGAACAAAAATATAAAAAAGTATTCCCATCGGGCGAGCCTTTTAAAACCAAAGATGAGGCGGACGCAAATATGGCGGAAGTCCAAATCCCTGTTTGGCACTTGAATAATGACGGCACAAAAAGTGCGTCAAAGACGACGATAAAGGTAAACGCAAATCTTGCAGAGGATGTAGTACAGATTTTTACCGAGATTTTTGAAGATGCCGAGAGGTTTCCAATAAAAAATGTGGGCGGTTACAGTTGGCGTAACAGCGCTATGGGCAAGGTTTCGGAGCATAGCTACGGGACATGTATAGATATAAATTATGATGAGAATTATTACTGCTACGCAGATACGGGACAGGCTATTACAGGGAGTTTCTGGCGACCGTTTGAAAACCCGTATTCAATCCCGGCTAACGGTTCGGTTGTGCGGATTTTTGCAAAATATGGCTGGGCATGGGGCGGAAATGCATGGTCAAGACTGCATGACTATATGCACTTTACATATTTAGGAAATTGACGGTAAAGGCGCTGATAGTTTTGCAGCTTATATAAAAATTCCACAAAACAGCGGCATCTACCGCTGTTTTTCGGTAATATTGCTATTGTAAAACTAAAAAAAATATGATAGTATAAAAGGATAAATGGGTTTTATAGGGGGAATACGGATGACAAACCGCGAAAACATAAGAAATATAGCAATAATCGCACATGTTGACCATGGCAAAACGACTTTGGTGGACGCTATGCTGAGGCAATGCGGGATTTTTCGTGAAAATGAGCAGGTAAAAGAGAGGGTTATGGACTCAAACGACCTTGAAAGAGAACGGGGAATAACAATACTTGCAAAAAATACGGCACTTCACTATAAGGATGTAAAGATAAATATAATAGATACTCCCGGACACGCAGATTTTGGAGGTGAGGTGGAACGCGGACTTGAAATGGCGGACGGAGTTCTGCTTTTGGTAGATGCGTTTGAAGGCTGTATGCCGCAGACAAGATTTGTGCTTTCCAAGGCGCTGGCGCTTGATTTGCGTCCTATAATAGTTGTAAACAAAGTTGACCGTCCAAATGCAAGACCGTATGAGGTTGTAGATGAGGTTTTAGACCTTTTTATAGAGCTTGGAGCGAGTGAGGAACAGATTGATACACCCGTAATTTTTGCCTCGGGAAGAGATGGCTGGGCGACAGCTGAATATTCGCCTGAAAAGCAGGGGGAGGATTTAAAAGAGCTTTTTGAACTCATTGTTAATGAGATTCCTTGCCCTGAGTGCGAGGACGACGGTGCTTTTCAGATGCTTGTTTCAAACATTGATTATGACGAGTACACAGGGCGTATAGCCGTGGGTAAAATACAAAGAGGCAGAATAAAAACGGGTATGCCGCTTGTTGCATGCAAGCCGGATGGAAAAAGGCAAAGCGGAAAAGCTGTCAAGCTCTACACATTTTCGGGACTTTCAAAAGAGGTTGCAGACGAACTTGGCGCAGGCGATGTAATCGCAATTTCAGGAATAACGGATATAAATATTGGGGATACTTTGTGCGATGTAAATGCACCCGAGCCGCTCCCCTTTGTCAAAATAGATGACCCCGTGCTTTCTATGACATTTAGCGTAAACGATTCCCCCTTTGCAGGTAAAGACGGGAAGTTTGTAACATCAAGACATTTGCGTGACAGGCTGTTCCGTGAGCTTGACTCAAATATAAGTTTAAGGGTTGAGGAAACTGATTCTACCGAGGCTTTTAC
>DMLG01000096.1 GCA_003453455.1 Clostridiales bacterium | reverse complement strand
TTTAACGGAACTTTTGGTAACTATGACGGCAGTAACTATGCGATAGGTAACATCTCTGGGGCTGAGGCTAATAGCGATAGAGAAGGTTTGATGTCGGGTGGTTCTTATACTTTTCCTGATGCGGGTGTTACTGTTGACATGAGTCATCTGGCACCTATCGCACAGCAAGCTTATGACGCATATTCATATGGTGATGGCGCTTACTATTCCAACGGTACGAGCTATTATGAACTTTATTGGCAGTAATTATTTGGCAATTTCAAAAACTCCCTTTTTTCGGGGAGTTTTTTTGTTGTTGCAAAAGTCCGGATTTTATGTTAAGATATAATAGAATGAAATTTGTGGGGTGCTTTATGAAACTGAAATACGATTTTACTATTATGGATATGGGCGAAGAATTTGCCGCAGTTCCTGTCGGTGAGGATGCGGCAAAGTTTCACGGAATGTTGAAGCTCAATGCTGTCTCTGCTGATATATTAAAGTTATTAAAGGAAGATACCGACCCGGCAAAGGTGCACAGAAGCCTTAAAGAAAAATATCCCGAATCCACGGATGACGAAATAGGCAATATTTTAGCACCGTTTTTAAATCAGCTTCTAAAAGAGGGGCTTTTAATTGACAGAGATGGAAAACAAAAATACAACCTTTAAAAAAGAGCTCGAAAAAAGCGGAGTTATTGTTTACACTAACGTCGGTGTAAGTATGCTTCCGCTGATAAGGGAAAACCGTGACATTCTGATTATTAAAAAAGTGCAGACCGAAACCTTGAAAAAATATGATATTGTACTTTTTGAGCGAAAAAATACAGAAGGGCGGGGCAGATATATTCTTCACCGCATAATAAAGCTTTTGCCGGATAAAAAGTACTTTATTGCGGGGGATAACTGCATAAGCGGAGAAATAGTTGAATTAGAGCAAATTTTAGGCGTACTAACATCAATTCAGCGAAAAAATAAACCTATGTCTCTACAAGGTTTTCGCTACAAAACATATGTGTATCTTTGGTGCGCACCATATAGGTTCAGGTTTTTGGTTTTAAAAGCCAAAAATTTTATTAAATATTTTTTCAGCACAGTAATACGCAAGCTAAAACAGGCGGTAAAAAAATGAAATTTATAATAAAAATTGCGGATATAAATGTTGGAATTAAGAGTATATATGATGAGGTTTTAAGTCTTTGTGAAGACTATATTTCCGATGGAAAAGCCGATTTTTGGGTGGAAATAACGGCAGAAGACATTGCCTTTGAACGGGAAAAGGCAAGGAGTGAGGCGGCATTTGAAAAAAGACCTTATGTTGATTTTTGCGACTCATATCTTGAAACCCTTGCTGTTTACCGAAAAATTGCAGTAAAGATGCTTGACTTTGATGTTTTTCTTATGCACGGCGTTGCGTTAGGACTTGACGGCGGCGCATACCTTTTTACAGCGCCGTCGGGTGTAGGCAAAACAACACATACCCGTTTTTGGTGCGAAATGTACCCAGACGCATTTATAATAAATGGGGATAAACCTCTTATAAAAATAACGGATAACGGCGTTTTAGTCTGCGGCACGCCTTGGGCGGGTAAAGAGGGTTTAAACCGTAATGTTTCTCTTCCGCTGAAAGCTGTTTGCACCCTTTTTCGAGGTAAAGAGAACATAATTGAGCCTGTTGATTTTGGGAAAATTTATCCGCTTATAATCGGTCAGACTTATCGCCCAAGCGATGAAAAAAATATGCAAAAAACGCTTGAACTTATAAAAAAACTTGGTAAAAATGTGCGCTTTTACACTCTTTTTTGTAATTTAGAGCCGGATTGCGCACGCATAGCTAAGGAAGGGATGGATGATAATGGATAAAAATGAAGTAACACTTCTTGAACTTATAAAATCATCGCTGTTTGGCATAGCGCCGCATTTCCCCGAGAATATTGACTGGCAAGAGGTTTTAGATGAGGCAAAGGCGCAAACTGTTGTAGCGCTTGCTGCCCGTGCTGTGCCGAAAGAGTTCGCTGCCGAATGGGAGCGGTGTGCCGCGCAGAGCCAGGCACATTTTATACGCATGCTTTATGAACAAACAAAGCTTGTGGAATTGTTACAAGGCGAGGGAATACCTTTTGTAATAATTAAAGGCACTGCCGCAGCTATTTACTATCCCATTCCTTCGTGCAGGACTATGGGTGATGTGGATATTCTTGTAGCTGAAAATGCCTTTGATACCGCTTTTTCCGTGCTTTCAGAAAACGGTTACAAATTTCAATTCGACCACGGCGACGGCAGAGAATATACATTTATAAAGAACAGAGTTATATTCGAACTGCATCGCCGATACAGTGACGAAAAATACAATATTGAAGAACACCTGATAAATGGAATTAAAAATGCGAGAACGGTCACGCTTTATGATGATATGTTTCCTGCGCTTTCTGACAAAGAAAATACCCTTCTTTTGCTCGACCATATACGCCACCACCTTTTAGGCGGATTGGGACTAAGGCAGATAATAGATTTTATGCTGTGTATAAACTCGGTAAAGGATGAAAAAACCATTGAAACTGAGTATTTGCCATTATTTGAACAAGCAGGACTTGGCACATTTGCAAAAATAGTTACAAAGATGTGCAAACAATATTTGGGTTTGCCGTTAAATTGCTCATGGTGCGAAAGCGCCGATGATAAGATATGCAAAGAGTTTATCGAAACAGTGTTTTTCAGCGGTAATTTCGGTGTAAAAAATCCTTATGAGGAAAGACCTGTAAGCTCGATTACAATGAACATAAGGCAAGACGGATTATTCAGGTATTTGCAAAAAGCCGGTGTGAGAAACTGTGCAGTTTTTACAAAGTATAAGATTTTATATCCGTTTGCTTGGATTTATCAAATTTTTAGATATATTAAAAGAGGTACATCTGCATTTATTCGCGGTGAAATTTTTGCGAAAGATGTTTCTAAGGGAAAAGAAAAGGCTGATTTTTATAAAAGCCTTGGCATAAAATCACCCTTCACAGACCACTGAAAAAAACGCCTGCAAGAATTTGTCTTGCAGGCGTTTATCATATTTCGTCCAAGATTTCAGAGGGTTCATCGGTCTGTTCGGGCACATTTTCCTGCTTTTTTGCCTTTTTGGCAGGCTTTTCATCTTCTTTAAAATGCACGCCGTCAATATGCACATTTACGCGTAAAACAGTAATCCCCGTCATTGTTTCAACGCTGTTTTTTACATTTTCCTGAATATTCCACGCAAGCTCAGGAATGCGCACGCCAAATTCAACCACGGCATAGAGGTCGATTGTCGCACCCTCGGGTTTTACATCAACTTTAACACCCTTTTGCGGACTTTTTTTAGCGCCAAGCTTTTCGGCAATACCTGATGCCACACCGCCGGACATACCGTAAACGCCTTCAATTTCACCTGTTGCAATTCCTGCTATGGTAGCAACAACATCATCTGAAATATTCACCTTTCCGCCGTCTTCTTTTAAAGTAACTTCATCAATTATCTTATCTTCCATAATTATTTCGTTCCTTTCTGAAACAAGGTATGCTCATCTTTTGACAATTATATCAAATTATTGCATATTTTGCAACTACTTTGCCTCAATAATTTTAATATTCTTAGCAGAGGTATCAAGTTCTGAGGTCACAAGTTCTTTTATTGTTTTTGCATCATCGCTTGAAAAATTGTCTTTCTTTACTATTATTTCCACGCTTTCGCCGTCAATATACACGGAAATATTTTTATATCCCTTTGCCTTTGCAAGATTTTCAATTATTGTTTCTTTTTCGGTATTTTCTGCAATTGAAACGATTTTGTCCTGCGCCTGGCGCCTTACATCGCCGTCAAAGCTTTCGTTTGTCGCTGTTTGATTTAAAATTTCCAATGCTTTTGAGCGTGAGTTATCCTTTGAAAGCTTCGCTTCGGTAAAATATTCCTCCAAAACGGGGGATTGATTTGCGCTCACATCGGTAACATCATCCTTAGGACTTGAAACATACTCTGCTTCTCCTAATTTTTTTGCCTCTTCGACATAGCTTTCGCCATCTGTCACCCGTATTGTGTCCTGATACGACCAGTTGAGATAACCTGCAACTCCAATAAGCACAACAAGTGCTGACGCAATAACTTCTTTCTTTTTTAGAACCATCATAATCTAATTCCTTTCCTTTCCTTCCAAAACGCATATTCTGTGTGTTGATACTTCAAGGACGGCTGAGGCCGCGTCTGTAAGTGCCTTTTTTACTTCGCTGTTATTAGCACCGCCTGACACTATAATAACACCTTTGACCTTTGGATAAAATGAAGATTTGATAAATGGCGAATTACCGTCCATAACCACCTCATTTTCAGAGTTTTCACCGCTTCTCTTTTCTTCAAATTCCAAATTATATCCTGATGTGCCATAGTATGTAATCATAACGCTTACCCTGCCGGCACCGGAAATTTTTGAAAGAATTTCCGAAAGCCTTGCCTCATCGGAGTATTCATCACACCTCTGCGGTTTTGAATTATCATTTTTTTCGCCGCTAAATCCCGGAAGCAGCATAAAGACAATCCCAATTATAATTATTATATACAGGCTCTTATTATTCGCATATTTTGATAAAAATTCATTTAATTTTGTATTCAATTCTTTCACATCCATAAACCTCTTTTAATCTTGCAATCGCATTTTCAGGGATTTTTTTCGATAGCTCAATCCTTTTTACACCACGGATTTTGTGCTGTTCATCTATTTCTAAAAGCACCTCTGCATCACATACTATGCCAAATTCGCCCTTTAACCTCTCGGAAATATCCGATTCAACATTTTCTTTCAGTTTTTTTGATATGCCGTCAGAAAAGACCGCGGTATTATCCGCTATTTGAGATTTTAGAGGTTCGAGCTTGATTTTTTTTATTCCGGGTAGAGGTGATAAAATAACCGATAGCATCAAAAAGCCAAGTAAAATCCGTATGTATTTTTGATGTTCTTTTGGAGATATAATATCTGCCAAAGATGCGATTATTGCCGATAAGCATATGCTTATTATGTACCCTTTCAAAGGCTCACCCCCGATGATAAAAGTATTATTACTATTGATATAATGAAAAGCAGCGACGCTGTTATAACCATTGAAAACATTATTTTAACGGTATCCGATATTGCCAAAAGCATATTAACGGTGCGTTTTTCCGAAAAAGGCTCAATGATTGCAGCGGTAGCTTTTAAAAGGAGCATCATTATAAGGATTTTAAGTAAGGGCGCACTGGCGGCGCTAAAAAGCGCAACAATACCTGCTGTGCCAACGGCGTTTTTAAGCAGGTTTGCGCCCGATAAAACGGTATCAACAGTATCGGAAAGTATGCCGCCCACAACGGGTACAAGACTTCCCATTGCAAATTTGATGCCCTTTACAGCAACGCTGTTAAATGCCTTTGTGCTAAATCCGTAAAGCGAAAGGACAGCCGTAAAAAGCGTAAGTATGCCGGTATAAAGCCATTTTGAAACGGAGTTTAAAAGTTTTGTTAAAGTCCCTATTTCAATGCGGTTTCCAATGTTTCCGCAAATTCCTAAAATTGCAGAGAAATAGCAAAGAGGAAGTATGCATTTATCAACCAAAAGCCCAAGAACATACACGCTTGCCGCAAGTACGGGAGCAAATGCCGAGGCTTGCGTTACAGCGCCTGAGGATACGAGCATAGCTATGAAAATCGGCTCAAATTTCGTAATAAAATCACACAATGTATGTATGGTGTCTGCTGCGTATCCTGCGACTTCTGCAAAAACTTTTATAGCAGATAGTGAAAGCAGTAAAAAGCAGGCAAGCCCTGCCGCATCAGTCGCCTGAGAGCTTTCAAAAGCACCCGAAAGAATACGCACAAGTCCCGCTGCCACAGCAATTAGCAGAATTGTTTTTAGAAGCGTCCTGGTATTTTTTAACTCATAAAAAAAGCTGTCAAAAAAACCGTTTATTAAGGTTATGGGATTGAGACTGAAATTTCCTTCTGTAATATCGGACACGGTATTATTAAAAAGGTCGTTTCCCTTTATCTCATATTCCTCAGCATATGCGGGGAGGGATATAATGAAAAGGAAAAATAATGTAAAAATCAGTTTTCGCATTATCTACTCCTAAAAATTTGCCAAAGTATCCAAAACAGCGGAAATTAAACCGCTGATAACGGGCATCATTAGCGCAATTATACTTATTTTGCCGACAAGCTCCAGCTTTTTTGAAAGCAAAGCTTCATTTGCGTCCTTTGCAAGCTCTGATGAAAACTGCGTGATGTAAGCAATTCCTATTATTTTGATTACCGATTTTATGAAAAAGCCGTCTATTTGCGCATTTTCCGAAAGTTCATTTATTCCCTCCACAATAGCCGCAAGGTGCGGCACAGAAAAAAACAACATCAAAAAAGCCGTAGAAAGGGCTGTTATAACGCCAAGCTCAGGCTTATATGCACGCACGGTCATTGACAAAAATGTGCCAATTATGCCTATCATAATAATTTTTAAAATGTCCATAATTTATAAATCAAAAATTTGTTTTATTGACTCAAAAAGATTGCCTATTTCGGAGGTGAGAACATAGAGCACTACAATAAGTCCTGCAATAGTTGTTAAAAGCGCTTGCTCCTCACGCCCCGAGCGGATTAAAAGCTGATTTAAAACAGCTACAACAATTCCTACTCCCGCAACCTTAAAAATCAAATCAACATTCATTTCATCACCTGCTAAAAAAGAATAAGCGAAAATAAAATTCCTAATAAAAATCCAATATTGCGATACAGACGGCCGTATTTTTTATACTCCTCATATGCCTCAGCCTGGGCATTTTTTAAAAGCTCTTTGGTATGCAGAATACTTTTAATCTGCGCATCGGTATCCAAAGCCCCCAGATTTTGCGAAAACTCCAAAAGCGTCAGGTTATCGGCTTCTGAAAGTTTTAAATCGTGTTTTGATATAGCATCCGAAAATACCTTTTGCATCGGCAAAATGCCTATATTTTCGGAAACAGCGGTAAAAAGGGGCAGGTTTTCAATAGTTCCGATTGACATAAGCGCAT
>DMLG01000035.1 GCA_003453455.1 Clostridiales bacterium | reverse complement strand
CCAACGCCTAAATCGCCATTTAGCAAGACTACATCACCGCTTTTTAATGTTTTTGCAAAGGCTTTTGCAATATTTTCTGTTTCCTTTGCCGAATTAGATTTATAAATCATATTCCCACCCAAAACCTACAATAAAAATCAAACAAGGCTACACCTTGCGGCATAGCCTTTTTCCATAACAAAATTACTTATTCTCAAAATAAGCTCTGTCGTCGTGAACCTTCTTTGAAAGCATATCAAGACGCTTTTCGAGGTCATTTAATATATCGTCGGCATACTGGTCGCAGTCAGTTTTGATTTCCATAGCTTTTTGCTGTGCATCATTAACCATTTGGTTTGCCTGCTCAACAGCCTGCTTCGTAACCTCATGCTCATCAATCATTTGAACGACCTTTTCCTCAGCATTTTTAATCATTTCGTCACTTCTTGACTGAGCCTCTGCCAAAATTCTTTCTCTTTCTTCCTTAACCCACTTTGCTTCTTTGACCTCATCAGGGAAAACAAGGCGCATTTCCTGAATATAATCAAGAATGTCCTCTTTATCGACAAGTATCTTTCCGCTCAAAGGAACGGTAGGCGCCTTATCAATAGTTTCTTCCATCATGTCAATAATTTCCATAATTTCCATAATCAAAACTCCCTTTTATGAATTATTGTATTTTATCTTTAATTTTTTCGATAACATAAGGCGGAATAAGTCCTTCAAGCTCGCCCTTATATTTTGCAACTTCCTTGACCATACTTGAACTTATGTATGAATACTTGGAATTTGTCATCATAAACATAGTTTCATATTCAGGATTTAACGCCTTATTTAGAAGTGCCATCTGGAATTCATACTCAAAATCCGCAACCGTCCTTAAACCCTTTACAATTACAGTTGCACCCTGCTGCTTGGCAAAATCAACCAAAAGTCCGCTGAATACATCACAGCTCACATTCAGTAAATCCTTTATCTCTGCATCTATCATTTCCTTTCTTTCCAAAGCTGAAAAGAGAGGTTTTTTATTTATATTGTCAAGCACACCCACAACCAGCCTGTCGTAAAGCCTTGATGCACGCTTTATTATGTCAAGATGCCCGTTTGTTATTGGGTCAAAGCTACCCGGGTAAACGGCAATTCTCATAGCAGTCATCCTCTTTTATAAACTGTAACATAGCTTCTGCCATATTTTTTCTGTTTGAACTTCAAAAGTCCTTCAAATTCACCGTGTTCATCGGAAAAATCACTTTCCAAAACTATTATTCCGCTATTTGTCAGAACATTCTTTTCCATGATTTTCTGTATTATAGGGGCAATAAATCCCTTATTATACGGTGGGTCCAAAAAAATTACTGAAAACTCTTTTTTTGTGTTATCCAAAAAGGTTATTGCATCGCAGTTTTTTATTTCAAGATTTGAAAAGGCAAGCGATGCGTTATTTTTCTTAATTACATCAACCGATTTTGCATCCTTATCGACGCAAACACCGTTTTTTGCCCCACGCGACAATGCCTCAAAGCAAAGTGCTCCGCTCCCTGCGAACAGGTCTAAAACGCAGCTTCCGGGTATAAAGTCCTGAATAAGATTAAACATAGACTCTTTAACCCTGTCGGTAGTAGGTCTAATATCCCTTCCCTCAAAATCATACAGTTTATGCCCGCGCCTTGCACCTGCAATAATTCTCATAGTTCCTCCAACGGGTACTTACCTTAGTATTGTACCTTATATTTTTGAAATCGTCAATCTTTTTTTGAAATTTTTAGTATTTTTTTGCAAAAAAACATCGTATTCTAATTCAAAATGACACTTTCAGGTATAACCTCCGATACCTTTTTAAAGAGCACTTCTTCTTCCTTTTGGTTTATTTCTGCGGATTTTTCCAAAATATCAGAAACCGCACTGTCTGCAAGCTTCAAAATTTCAGCGTCAGTGACAAGATTTGCAATCTTCATTTCAGGAAGACCATGCTGACGGGTACCGAAAAAATCTCCCGGTCCTCTTAATTTTAAGTCCTGTTCAGAAATATAGAAACCGTCATTTGACTGGCACATAGTTTTCATACGCTTTTTTATAAGCTCACTGCTTGTCTCAGCTATCATAATGCAGTATGCCTGCTCATTTCCTCTTCCTACCCTGCCGCGAAGCTGATGAAGTGTTGCAAGTCCGAACCGCTCTGCATTTTCAATAATCATAATATTACTATTGGGAACATTTACTCCTACTTCAATAACCGTGGTTGAAACAAGTATGCTTGTTTTTGCATCTAAAAAATCCTGCATTACAGCGTCCTTTTCGGACGCTTTCATTTTACCGTGCATAAGTCCGATTTTTAAATCAGGGAATTTCTTTATAAGTCCATCAAAAATGCTTTTTGCATTTTTTAAGTCCTGTGTTTCGCTTTCTTCAATAAGGGGACATACAACATATGCCTGCATACCGTTTTCTACATTTTTCCTGACAAAGGCATAAACCCTTTCCCTCATATTTTCGCCAACAGCATAGGTTAAAACAGGCTTTCGTCCCGGGGGCATCTCGTCCAAAACAGATATGTCCAAATCGCCGTAAAGTATTAGGGAAAGCGTTCTCGGAATAGGCGTTGCCGTCATTATCAGGCTATTTGGATTTTCGCCCTTTTCAGATAATCTTGCCCTTTGCGAAACACCAAAACGATGCTGTTCATCCGTTACGCAAAGTCCAAGATTTTTATATGCTACTTTGTCCGAAATTACGGCATTTGTGCCAATTACTATATCATACTCACCTGTTTGTATTTTTTCATACATCTGCTGCTTATTCTTTGTGCTTTTGGTAAGCAGAGCAATTTTTATATCTGTTCCCAAAAAAAACTTTGAAAATGTTTCAAAATGCTGAAATGCAAGAATTTCTGTTGGTGCCATTATAACAGACTGATAGCCGTTTTTGTACGCCACAAACATAGCCGCCGCCGCAACAACGGTTTTACCTGAGCCGACATCGCCCTCCAAAAGCCTGTTCATCGCGGTATTTTTCTTAAAATCCGCCAAAATCTCGCCCAAAACGCGCTTTTGGGCATTGGTAAGAGTATAGGAAAGTGAATTTACAAATTCATTGACACATTCTGTATCAGAAAAGGGTGTTCTTTTTTGCTTTTCGTTTGTTTTACGTCTTGCTGACAGCGCTAAGCGCAGAAGAAAAAGCTCCTCAAAAACAAATCTTTTCCGTGCCGCCTGATAATCATAAAAGGTTTCGGGAAAATGTATGTTTTTCATAGCATAATTTATTTCGCTTATTCCGTATTTTTGCCGAATAGCGCTTGGAATATATTCGGATAAAGTGCCTGCGCTTTTTATCGCCTCCTCCATCAAAGATGCGACAACCTTTTGCGTAAGATTCCCCGAAAGCGGATAAATAGGCACAATTTTTCCGATAAAGCGCTGTTTTTCCTGCTGTTCATAAATGGGATTTTCAAGTTGTTTTTGCCGTCCTTTTACAGACACTTTGCCGTAAAACAGAACATTATCACCAGTTTTAAATGCACCTTTTACAAAACGGTTATTGTACCATAAAACCTTTATTTGTCCCGAATCATCAAATACCGTCATTTGGTATATTGTAAAATTTTTCCTTATGCGGGTTTCGCGGGCAGGAGAATAAACGGTAGCGCAAATGCACACAAATTCCCCATCATTAGCATCTTTTATGTCGCAGAAATGCGTTCTGTCCTCATATGCCCTCGGAAAATAGTACAAAAGTTCCTCTACCGTTTTTATTCCCTTTTTTTCAAAGATTTTTGTTCTTGAAGGTCCTGCGCCCCGTAAGGTTTCTATGCTTTTCATAAGCTATTCAACAGAAATTATATAGTAGTAAAGCGGTTGTCCTCCATACTTTACAAATACTTCCGCATCCTCGAACTTTTCCTCTATTTTTTCTGCCGCAGTCTCTGCATCTTCCTTTTTTATGTCCTCGCCATAATATATAGTTATAAATTCGCTGTCGTCTGTTACAATTCCGTCTAAAATGCCCAAAAGTACATCTTGTGGGTTTTTACCGACTTCCTTTATTTTTCCGCCGGATATACCTAAAATATCGTCCTTTTTAATTGTTTTGCCATCTGACTCGGTATCGCGCACGGCAAAGGTAATCTGCGCGGCAGTCACATTCTTTGCTGCCTTATTCATTGCCGCTTCGTTGTCCTTTTCGCTTTTTGCACTGCTGAATTTCATCATAGCGCAAACGCCTTCGGGAATAGATTTTGTAGGAATAACAACAATATGTTTTTGCGAGATTTCCATAGCCTGATTTGCCGCAAGAATGATATTCTTATTATTAGGAAAAACAAATATTGTTTTTGCATTTATGCCGCTTGCAGCTTTTAAAATATCATCGGTGCTTGGGTTCATCGTCTGACCGCCCTCAATAATGGAATCGGCTCCCAAATCCTTAAAAATTTTAGCTATCCCTTCGCCTGCGCATACTGTCACAAATCCGTATTCCTTTTCCTCTTTTTCAGGCTCTTCCTTTTCAATAAGGGACTGGTGCTGATGCTTCATATTATCGATTTTTATGTTTATCATTGTTCCGAGCTTTATTGCATTTTCAAGCACAAATCCGGGGTTATTGGTATGAATATGCACCTTCACTATATCGTCATCGTCAATTACCAGCATGGAATCCCCGATTTTTTCAATTGCGTGCTTGAAATTCAGCACATCTGCACCACTCTCGCGCTTTTCTACTATGAATTCCGTGCAGTACATAAACTTAATATTCTGATCGCTTACCTTTTTCTGCGCTGATTCGGTTTTTTGGTTCTTTTCAGGTTCGTCTTTTTTATCGCATTCTATGATTTTGCTCGTTTTTAAGTAGTATAAAGCTCCCTCCAAAATAAATACCCAGCCTTGACCGCCTGCGTCAACAACACCCGCTTTTTTAAGTGTAGGAAGCATTTCAGGTGTTTTTAAAAGAGTTGCCTTTCCTTCCTCTGCCGCCGCTGTAAATACCGCTAAAATATCATTTTCCGCACTTTCCGCTGCCTTTGCCGCCGCCTTTGCAACAGTCAGAATAGTTCCCTCGGTAGGGTTCATTACAGCATTATATGCAACCTCCGAGCCTTGCATAAGAGCTTCTGCAAGCTCATGTGCATCGCATTCGTTTTTTCCTTTTAAACTTTTTGCAATGCCTCTGAAAAACTGCGACAGGATAACACCAGAATTACCCCTTGCACCCCTTAAAGTTGCAAAGGACATAATGTCCGCTATTCTTGTAACAGAATCGGACTGTACCTCCAAAAGTGATTTTGCCATATTCTGCGCAGTCATTGACATATTCGTTCCCGTATCACCGTCAGGAACGGGAAAAACATTAAGTTCATCTACTAATTGGCGATTATTATATAAATTATTTGCACCGGACAAAAACATCTGTGCAAGCAATTTTCCGTCTATCATATTTGCTACTCCTTAACTCTCACAGATTCAACCAAAACATTCACTTTGGTTACTTTTAGTCCCGTATTATGTTCAAGCTGATACTGAACATTATGCACAATACTGTCACATATTGCGTTTATATTAACTCCGTATTCAACAATAATATGAAGGTCAATAACTATCCCATTTTCAGAAACACTGACCGATATTCCCCTTGACATATTATCTCTTTTTAAAAGTCTTATAACGCCGTCTTTTTTATTTTTTGCAGCCATACCCACAACGCCGTAGCATTTTGTTGCTACTGCGCCTGCAATAGATGCGACGACATTGTTATCAACCGACACTTCACCCAAACTGCTGTTAATCAAAATTGACATTCTATCACCCTTTCCGTTTTGAATACAATTCTACAAATATATTTTACTATATTATTTCCATTTAGTCCATAGGTAATATAAAAATAATATTACAATTCAGCAATTTTTATTGAAAAATACCAAAAAAAAATATATAATTGTTTCAAAATTAAGTGTAAGGGGGGGGAGTATTCTATGGCAAAGCGTCACTATCTGGGCAATTATTTAAATGAACTCCCTGATTTTGTTTTTGCGTACATTGAGGAATATTATACGGGCGAAAGCATAAACACTCAGCTCGGATACAGTATTGATGTGCGAATTTTTCTCAATTATTTAAGGCAGTTTAAATTCCGCAATATCAAAAAAAATGAGGATTTTACGCCCTCCGATATGGAAAAGGTCACACCAAGCGACCTGATACGCTTTAAGGCATACCTTCGTGAATATGAAACCGAATACTTATCTCCGGCAGGGCGCCCCGTAAAACGAATATGCAGAAACTCCGCATACGGAATAAACCGCAAGCTTTCAGCTGTTCGCGGACTTTTCATTTACCTTTATAAAACCGAACAGATTTCGCAGAATGTGACCGATAAAGTGGATTTTGCAAAACTGCATCAAAAAATAAAAAAGCCCCTAACAAGTATGGAAACTATGCAGCTTATTGATGTTATTTACAACGGCGAAAAATACTTTGAAGGCAGAACTCTTACAGAATACAAGAACAAAAAGGAACGAGATATAGCAATCTTTACTACATATTTGGGCACCGGGATACGCGTCAGCGAGTTGGTAAACCTGCAAGTTACCGATATTGATTTTGATACGCAGTCTTTTATTGTAACACGAAAGGGCGGCGACCAGCAGGAGATTTTTATGCCTGTGCAGGTAAGCAATGTAATATATGATTATCTTGTAAAGGACAAAAATCCCGTCCGTGATTCAGGACCTTTATTCTTAGGGCGTACAGGAAAGGCGCTGACTACTGCGGCAGTCGAAAAAATGCTCAAAAACTACTGTCATGCCGTAGGCATAACACACCCTGACAAAACGCGCCCCCATGCTTTAAGGCGCACCTTTGCCTGCCGACTTTTAGAAGACGGAGTCGATATAAAGATGGTTGCCGAGCTTATGGGACACAAAAATATTGAGGTCACTCACAAATACTATGCTCAGTATAGCAGTCAGAAACGGCGCGAGGTTATGCAAAATCTTGATGTTTTAAAACTGCCTGATGATAGCGAATAAAAAAAGAACTTGCTTATGCAATTTCTTTTTTTATTCTACAATTTCTCAATTTTATCCGCCAAGTCATCGAGCCAATCGCCCTCAAAAAGCTCAATCATTCCCTTGTCACAGGCGCTTGCCAGTTTACTGTCAAGCGGGATTTTTGAAATAGTTTCAATGCCCTCTTCTTTTGCAAAATCCGCTATTCGGCTTTCGCCGAGAATACTGTGCTTTTTGTGACAGTCGGGACATTCAAAGTATGACATATTTTCAACTACGCCTAAAACGGGAATTTTCATCATTTCTGCCATTTTCACAGCCTTTTTAACCACCATACCCACAAGCTCTTGTGGGGAAGTCACAACCACTATTCCTGATATAGGCAGAGATTGGAAGACAGTAAGCGGAACATCGCCTGTTCCGGGCGGCATATCCACAAACATAAAATCGACATCTTTCCAGATTACATCTGTCCAGAATTGTTTAACAACCCCTGCAATTACAGGGCCTCGCCAAATAACCGGGTCTGTGTCCTTTTCGAGCAGCATATTTGTCGATATTATTTGTGTGCCCATTTTTGATTTTGCAGGAAAAAGCGCATTATCCGTGCCTTCAACTTTACCTGAAATACCAAAAGTTTTTGGAATAGAAGGGCCTGTTATATCGGCGTCAAGTATCGCCGTATTAAACCCTCTTCTTTGCATAATAACCGCCAAAAGCGAGGTCACTATTGATTTTCCGACACCGCCTTTTCCGCTGACTACGCCTATGACTTTTTTTATATTTGAAAGCTCGTGCGGTTTTTCCAAAAAGCTTTGAGGCTCTTTGCTTCCGCAATTTTGCCCACAGCTTTCACAATTATGCATACATTCTTCTGCCATTATTTATCCTTCTCTCCTTTTATAAGCTCTGTTAAAGATGTTGCAAGACCCGCAACTCCCTGAATTTTGGACGGTATAATAATCTTTGTTGCTTTTCCGTCTGCTGCCTTTTCAAAGCTTTCCAAAGACTTGATTGCAATATATGCCTCGCTCGGATTTGCCTCATTGATTTTTCTTATACCTTCTGAAACGGCAGTCTGAACTCGGATTATTGCCTCAGCCTGACCCTCTGCTTCCTTTATTGCCGCCTGCTTTTTAGCCTCGGCGCGGAGTATTGCAGATTCCTTTTCACCCTCTGCCATAAGAATTGCTGCCTTTTTCTCACCCTCAGCCTTTAAAATCGACTCACGGCGCTCACGCTCAGCTTTCATCTGCTTTTCCATTGCGTCCTGAATCTCTCTCGGCGGAATGATGTTTTTAAGCTCTACGCGGTTAATTTTAATTCCCCACGGGTCTGTCGCCTCATCAAGAATTGAGCGCATTTTTGTGTTTACTATATCACGCGATGTTAGTGTTTCATCAAGCTCCATCTCACCGATTATATTACGAAGCGTTGTTGCGGTTAAGTTTTCAATCGCCATCATAGGGCGCTCAACGCCGTACGCAAAGAGCTTAGGGTCGGTAATCTGGTAATAAACAACCGTATCTATCTGCATAGTTACATTGTCCTTTGTGATAACAGGCTGAGGCGGAAAGTCCACAACATGTTCCTTTAAGCTAACCCTTTTTGAAATCTTTTCTATAAATGGGATTTTAAGATGAAGTCCCACTCCCCAAGTTTGGCTATATCCGCCGAAACGCTCTATAATATAAGCGTGTGCCTGAGGCACTATTTTAATGTTAGTAATTACCAGTGCAATTACAAGTATTGCCAAAATAAATAAATATCCCATAATTCTACCTACTTTCTAACTATCAGCTTTACGCCTTCTATTTTTTCGACCGTCACTTTTTCGTTTTCTTCGATTGGCGCGCCGTCAGCGGAACAAATCGTCCATACGCTTCCTCCGACTCTTGCTTCGCCTAAAAGCCCAAGCTCATCGGTTTTTTTGGTAACTACTGCGGTTTTGCCTATAAGGCTGTCCGCATTGGTGCTGACATTTTGCCCTTTTGTCATCTTTTTTACAAACGGTCTGGTTAGCAGCAGCAGTACTGCTGACGATATAACAAAAACCACTATCTGAACAGGTTCACTTGCGCCAAGTGCATACGCAATCATTGCACACACGCTTCCTCCTGCAAACCAGATGGATACTATCTGTACCGTCACAGCCTCCAAAACGCCAAACATGATTGTAAAAAATAACCAAACATATCCCACAGTAAATCCACCGCCTTTCTTATGTTAAAATGGCATATTGCCATATAGAATTATACCATATTGCATATATATTTTCAAGTATATTTTATATTCTATTGCAAAAAGGGGTATTTTATGTTATAATTATGTCATAATTTGCGAAAAGAAGGTTTTTTACTTATGAAACGAATGTTATTTACATCGGAATCGGTCACAGAAGGACATCCTGATAAAATATGCGACTGCATTTCCGACGCAATATTAGACGAAATTTTAAAACAGGACCCTAACGCACGAGTTGCCTGCGAAACAACCTGCACAACAGGCATTGTTTCTATAATGGGCGAAATTTCCACAAGTTGTTATGTTGATTTTCCGAAAGTTGCAAGAGGCGCCATAATTGAAATCGGATATGACCGTGCAAAATACGGCTTTGACGGCAACACCTGCGCCGTTGTAACGGCTATTGATGAACAGTCGCCCGATATAGCAATGGGTGTAAATGAAGGGTTTGAAAATAAAAACGGCGAAAATGATATAGAAAATACAAATGGTGCAGGCGACCAGGGTATGATGTTCGG
>DMLG01000069.1 GCA_003453455.1 Clostridiales bacterium | reverse complement strand
CCCGGTACGCTGACTGCTAAGAATAGCGCAGCATCGCCTGATGCGAGAACTGCGGCTCCGAAAACAAAACCGAGCCACGCTGCCACCCACGGGCCGCAGGTTGCCGCGCCTATAACTATCGGTATTAGCACTGTCGATATTGAAAATGTTCCGAATTTGATTACGCAGCCAAAATATTGTAAAACAAACACTATTGCTGTGAGTATCGATGCTAATGTGAGCTGTTTTGTTGTCATTTTTTCTTTCATTTCATTTTCTCTCCCAATAAAATTTATAGATATATTTATTTTATCATATTTTACCAACAAGGTCAATAGTTTACAGGGGTTTTTAACATATTTGAAATTATTCACAATAAGTGATATAATGATATTGTTGAGGTGAATTTATGCGTGAATTTGTACTGACTATCCCCGAAAATCTTTCGGGCTATGACATAAAATACATACTGAAAAACCACTTTGAGTTCTCAACAAGCCTCATTACCGCGCTCAAAGAGGGCGACGGTATAACACTAAACGAAAAAAAAGAATTTGTGAACAAAAAAGTTGCTTCCGGGGATATTTTAAAAATAACACTTTTTGATAAGGCTTCTAAAAATATAATTCCCCAAAATATACCTCTTGATGTTCTGTATGAAGACGAGGATTTGCTGGCAATCAACAAGCCTCCCAAAATGCCGACGCACCCAAGCGTTTATCACACAGAAAATACTGTTGCCAACGCCGTTTTGTATTACTTCCGCGATATTCCCTTTACCTTTCGTGCGCCGTCGCGTCTTGACCGCGACACCTCGGGCGTTCTGATTGTAGCAAAGAATGCATTTAGTGCTGAGCGCTTATCAAGTGCGATGAAAAACGGTGAATTTCAGAAAGAGTATGTAGCGGTATGCGCAGGTATCCCAAAGGATGCAAAAGGTATAATTTCCGCTCCCATAAAGCGTGAAAAAGAAGGAATTATAAAGCGTGTTATAGCCCACGACGGAAAAAGCGCTGAAACTCATTACGAAGTAATCGACGAATATAACGGTCTAAGCCTTATAAGGCTATTTCCAAAAACGGGCAGAACGCACCAGATACGCCTTCACTTATCATACATTGGGACACCGATTTACGGCGACTTTCTCTATGGAAAAGAAGTTTTGGGTGAACGGATACGCCTGCATTGCAGAAGTGTGCGTTTCCCTCACCCAATCACAAAAAAACCTGTTAAAATAACTGCGCCCACACCGCCTGATATGGTGCTCCGCAAGATTATAGAAGCTTTTTAAATTCAGCTTCTATTTTTTCTTTTTTCGCGTCAAAATGTCCTTCTGCCATGTCATTTCTGCCTCCGCCTCTTCCTGACAGCGCAGAATTCAGCGTCTTTACGCACTCCAAAACTTCGTTTTTGCCGGTTATTATATAGCTGTAACCCTTTTCATCATCGCCCGAAAGAATAGCAAATACTCCGCCGACACGCACCTTTCCCTCCATAGCAATAAGCCTTAATGCACTTTTGTCGCAGATATTTGAAAACATAAGAAAATTGCCTTCGGTTTCAGGTATATTCTTTGCCTCGGAGAGTGCAAGTTCCTTTAAAAGCTCTGCATTTTTTCTTTTTTGTGCGGAAAGTTCTTTCGAAAGTCTTAAAACAGCCTCCGAAACTCCATTTTGCGGTGCGGAAAGCATCCTTGAAATTTCAAAAACGCTTTTTTGTTTTTGGCTGTAATCGGAAAGCGCATCATTTGCGCAAATCATCTTTATCCGCACTCCGCCCCTATGGCGCATCATATCTGTAAATTTAATAATCCCTATTTCGCCCGTTCTCCTAACATGAGGCGCACAGCAAGCGCAAATATCTATCCCCGGGATTGTAACAATTCTTATTTTCCCCAAAATTTCTTTTTTACTGCGGTAAGTTATCTGTTCAAGCTCATCACTGCTTGGATAGCTTGCCTTAATTTCAAGATTTTTATAAACTACATCATTTGCGAGTTTTTCAAGCTCTGCAAGCTGTTCTTCGGTAATTTCGGAATTATAATCTATCGTTACACCGTCATTTCCCAAGTGAAATCCCGTGTTTGTAAGTCCAAACTGCGAAAAGGCAAGCCCTGATACGATATGCTCTGCACTGTGGTGCTGCATTTTGCGAAATCTCTCCTCCCAAAAAATTTCGCCCTCAACGCACTTTCCCTCCGCAATCGGATTTTCTAAAATGTGATATACCTCATCATTTTCATATATGACCGACAAAACATTTTTTCCGTCTATCATGCCGCTGTCACATTCCTGTCCGCCCGCAGTAGGGAAAAATGCTGTTTTGGTAAGCAAGACAAGGTATTTTCCGTTATATGGAATACATTTTTCAACCTTTGCCGAAAATTCTTTTATATAGCTGTCACTATCAAATAATTTTATCATTTCTTTGTCCCTTTAAATGCCTTATCCACTTGCATCATTATGGCACATTCCATACGCTTTTTAAACAGTTCGCAGCCATATTCATAAATTTTGTCTATATCGCCTGCTGCGTGATATGCATTTGCCGCGCAACCACCTGAGCAGTAGAATTTTGCCCAGCAGTTTTTACATTCTTCCCTTGAATATACATTGCATTTTTTGAACTTTTCCCGAAGCTCCGTATTTGTCACTCCGTCCCGTATATTTCCCATACTGTACTTTTCATCTCCGACAAACTGGTGACAGGGAAAAAGCTCGCCCCATGGGGTGACTGCCATATATTCAGTTCCTGATCCGCAGCCTGAAATACGCTTATAGATGCAAGGTCCGTTCTCCAAGTCTATCATATAATGATAGAATGTAAATCCTCTTCCTTCGCTTTCGCGTTTTATCATTTCTTCCGCTAAAATTTCGTATTGACGGAATAAAACAGGCAAATCTTCTTTTGTCAACGCACACTCGTCATCGGGTGCGCAAACGACAGGCTCCATACTAAGTTCTTTAAACCCCAAATCTGCCATATGCAGGATGTCATTTGTGAAATCTGTGTTTTTGTGCGTATATGTACCGCGTATATAATAACTCTTATCACCGCGTTTTTTTACAAAATCCAAAAACTTTGGCACAACCACATCATAGCTTCCCCGTCCCATATAATCCTTTCGGAAACGGTCATGCACCTCGCGTCTTCCGTCAAGGCTCAAAACCACATTATTCATTTCCTTGTTGCAAAAATCGGTCACTTCATCATCAAGCAATACGCCGTTTGTCGTTAAAGTGAAACGGAAATTCTTCCCGTTTTCCTTTTCCTTACTTCTCGCATATTTTACGATTTCCTTTACTACCTCAAAATTCATTAAGGGTTCGCCGCCGAAAAAGTCAACCTCTAAATTTTTTCGTGTTCCTGAATTTTCTATAAGAAAATCAATCGCCCGCATCCCTGTTTCCAAGCTCATAATTGCTCTTTCGCCCTGATACTTTCCCTGCCCCGCAAAGCAGTAACTGCAATTTAAGTTACAGGTATGGGCAACATGCAGACAAAGCGCTTTTATAACATTATTCTTCTCTTTTAAAAATTCTGCTTTATCCTCATAAGTATCTTCACAAAAAAGCTGTTTTTGCTCTTTCAATCTCTCTATGTCATCTATGCACAAAAGAACATCATTCTCTGTTATACCGTCATACTTTTCGGTAATTTTATTTATAATTTCTTGTTTTTTGGCGGTTTCATACATTCCTATAATGTCATATGCAACATCATCTACGGCGTGTACCGCACCGCTTGGTGTATCTATCACAATGTTATATCCGCTTTGCTTATACTGATGTATCATTTAAAATCCCTCTCTAAAAAATAACGGCTGAATTTCAGCCGATATTTTATGCATTTTCAATTATTTGTTTTCGCAGGGCTGATTTGCAACTCCGCACGATGTCTTGCACGCTGACTGGCATGATGTCTGACATTCGCCGCAGCCGCCCTCGCAGTTTGTTAAATTTCTTGTTACAAGCGTAACAATTCTTGAACTGTTTTCACAAGGCTGATTTGCAACTCCGCATGATGTCTTGCACGCTGACTGGCATGATGTCTGACATTCGCCGCAGCCGCCCTCGCAGTTTGTTAGATTTCTCGTCACAAGTGTTTTAATTCTGCTCATTTTATTTTCTCCTTAAAAACAATCTTAACTACCGATATTATATAGTCTTTTCCGCGTCTTGTCAAGTAAATTTGCTATTTAATGACAAGTATTTCTCCGCCCTTTATATTTCCGCAAAGTTCAACATTGTTTTTTTGATACTCTTTGAGGTTCTCTAAACACCTTTGCGAGATTTTCTCGCCGGGCACTATCACAGGCACACCCGGAGGATACGCCCACACATATCCTGCCGATATTCTGCCGGTTGCCTCCTCTAATTTGCAAAAAACCTTTTCACTTTTTAGCGCCGCATTAAAGGAGTTTTGCGAGTCCTCGCAAAATACTGCCAAAACGCCATTTCTAATATTGTGCTTTTTGATTTTATCCGCCTTATAAAGCGCATTTGCTAATTTTCTCATGCTATTTTTTGTGTCCCCCACGCCCGTCATGCATACCACATAATGTGGCGCAATCATTTCAGGTTCAATATTTTCATTGCGGAGCATTCTTGCAAGTTCCGTTCCGCTCTGATTTTTTGGAAAAATCACTATTTTGCTCCTGTCAAAATCAAAAAAGCTCTCTTTATCCCTTATGATTTCAATATTTTTTAGACCTAATGTTTTTCGATAGAAAAAGTTAAGGTTTTTATCCCATTCTACAAAAATTTGACGCTTCGGCTCATTTATTGCATTGATACAGCCGTCTATTGACGAAAGGAGTATGTATGAAGGACTGCTTGTTTCAAAAACCGCAAGTTTTTCTGAAAATACTTCCTTTGACACAAGGTTTCCCGAAAGGTAGCATATAGCGGTCTGGGTAAGGCTCGGAAGAGTTTTGTGAAGGCTCTCTACACAAATATCCGCACCAAGCTCTGTCGCACTTTTAGAAAATCCAAAAAATCCCAGATGAGCGCCATGCGCCGCATCTACCAAAACGGGAATATTCCTCTTATGCGCAAGAGCGCAAATTTCCTTTATATCGCTTATGACGCCCTCATAAGTGGGACTTGTTACTATAATCAGCTTGCTGTCGGGGTTTTCTTCTATTTTCGACGCTATATCGCAAGGGTTTACCGAGCCGGCTATTTTGTATTTATTATCAAATTCGGGATACACAAAAATCGGCACAGCACCCGCAAGTTCAATTCCGTTATAAACGGATTTATGGCAGTTTCTTGCCATTATGACCTTATCACCTGTTTTTAAAACAGCACCGATAGCGGCAAGTATTCCGCAGGTAGATCCATTAACCAGATAAAATGCGCTATCCGCACCTCTTTTTCTCGCAGCGTTTTCCATCGATAATTTCAGTATTCCCGACGGGTTATGCAGATTATCAAAGCCTTCAATTTCAGTAATATCAATATCTGCAAAGTGCCTGAGGTACGAAAATTTTTTCCTGTTCCGCTTGTGTCCCGGCATATGCATAGGGATTTTTCTAATTCTTTTTAATTTTCCAAAAAGAGTTTCCATATTGCCTCTCCTACAAAAAAATCCGCATTATTTTGCGGAAATTTTATATTGAAAATGAATGTATATACGGTGCATCCTTGAATGTTTTTAAGAGGTCGCCATAAGCAATATCCGTATCGGTGGAAATGTCCATTTCAACCTCAATCAGTCCCGATTCCTTTTTTCTACACTTCATGCCGCCTATTACTATATTATATTCTGCAAGCATATTATTAAGAAAATCCATTGCCTCTTCGCTGTCTTCCAATGTTACAGAAAGGATTTCCTCACTCGGCATATGCAAAAATTTATAGTTCTTATGTAAAAATATCTGACAAAAAACAACAACAACAGTTGCAAATATTCCCACATAGTATAACCCTGCACCCATGGCAAGACCTACTCCTGCTGTCGCCCAAATACCTGCCGCAGTAGTGAGCCCCTTTACTAAGTGCCTGTTGAAATAAATCATCCCTGCACCCAAAAATCCTACTCCGCTCACCACCTGCGCCGCAATTCTGGAAGGATCTGCTCCGCGAACTCCCGGAAAATCTAACAAATCAGCAAATCCGTATTTTGAAACTATCATCATTAAGGCAGCAGCAAGGGAAACAATTGTATGAGTTCTTATTCCTGCTCCTTTGCCCCTGTTTTTTCGTTCGTACCCTATAACCGCGCCGCATATGCACGCTAAAAACATCCGTAGAAAAAAAATCAGCTGCAATATAACAAATCTCATTTTCTTCACCCTCTTTATATCACTCTCTCGATTTTATCACATTTTTTTTGCCGTGTCAAGTATGCAATTCAAAGCAAAAAGCGAGCTTTCGGACGGGAAGTCCTCGAAAGCTCGCTTTTTTTATTTATGACTTTTTATGCAGTCTTTTTGTTCGTTATTGCCTTTATTACTAATAGTGTAGCAATCATAAGAAGAATTGAAACAGGAAGTATAATCCATATTGTCTGAACAAATCCTGCAATTATGTAGCTTACAAAAGATACTGCCGCAACGGTCAGCGCATAAGGAAGCTGAGTAGATACGTGGTTTATATGATTTGATTGAGCGCCTGCCGAGGACATAATCGTTGTATCGGAAATAGGCGAGCAGTGGTCGCCGCATACAGC
>DMLG01000016.1 GCA_003453455.1 Clostridiales bacterium | reverse complement strand
AAAGGCGATAAAGGCGATAAAGGTGAGCCGGGAGAGAAAGGTGAAACCGGAGCGACAGGCGCAAAGGGCGAACCCGGAGAGAAAGGTGACAAGGGAGACAAAGGCGATACGGGGGAGGATGGATTTTCTCCTTCGGTAAAAGTAACACAGACGCCTTCTGGCGCGACTATTTCCATTACGGACAAAACCGGAATGACAACGGCAACGGTATCCAATGGAGCAACGGGCGAAAAGGGTGACAAAGGCGACAAAGGTGATACCGGAGCGGCAGGATATACGCCGCAAAAAGGCATTGATTATTTCACAAGCGCCGATATTGCCGAAATTGCGCAGAATTTTGAACCTACCGCTACAAAACAGGACATTCTGGTAAGCGGAGAAAACATTAAAACGGTAAACGGCGAGAGTATTTTGGGCAGAGGAAACCTGAATCCCACAAGGCAAATAGAAATTGACTTGATGTTATCGGGAATTTTAGCCCGTAATAGCGCATTACTCACAGGAGATATTTCATCAAATGTACTGTCGGTTGCAGAGCTGGAGGGTATAAATGACACATCAATGAATATTACCTCCTTAAGCTTGCCGAATACGGTAAATATTGGAAGATATTCTTTCTTCAATACAAGGAATCTCAGAAATCTTAACGCACCCAAGGTAACAACTATTGAAGCATATGCTTTCCAGTATCTGGGATACAATGTGAATGAAGGGGAGTTTGAGGTTGATTTGCCTGAGCTCAAAACTACGGGATATCAAGCATTTTTTATAAACCGGGTTACAAGGATAAATGTTCCGAAATTAGAAAGCCTCAATTTTGGTGTGTTTTGGAGAAGTCCCCGATTGCAGACCGTCAATTTGCCGGCGGTAACCTCTATAGCAGCTATGGCGTTTTCAGAATGTGCCAATTTAGCTGAAATCACGCTGGGAAGCAATAGTGTTGTAACACTCAGCAATATAAATGCTTTTGGGGGTACGCCTTATGATGTAAATGGCGTAGGCGGTATAATATATGTTCCGCAATCACTTATAAGTGCGTATGAAAGCGCAACAAACTGGTCAAGCCTCAATTGCACATTTTTGCCAATAGACGGGGAGTGAGTAGTATGATCATAACAGAAAATCTTAAAATCAGGGACAGAGATTTCATAAAAACATATTCTGACCAAGGCTTTTACATAGAGCGCGAAAAAGATTTATATGAGGAAGCGATAGACCCTGTCGGATCCCACAGGGATTATTACGAAACAGATATAAAAATAAGGGAATGTGAAGAATAAAATGGCTACTTTTACCAATGAATGGAAAATAGTCTGCACAACGATTTTGACAGGGATTTTAGTATATTTCAGGATAATTGCCGTGCCGATTTTTGTACTTTTGGTATTTATGATACTTGATTACATTACGGGGCTTGCGTCTGCATGGATAAAATGTGAACTTTCGTCAAGAACAGGCATTACGGGGATTATAAAAAAAGTTATGTATTTAGTCTTGATTTCAGTTGGAATAGGTGCAGACTGGGTAATAAGTTTTGGGCTGTCTGATATCGGAATAGATTTTGAATACGGATATTTGATAGGTATTTTAATTACAATTTGGCTTATTTTAAATGAGCTTATGTCAATTTTGGAGAATATCAGCGAAATAAATGGCAATACATATCCAAAATTTGTAAAAAATATACTTTCGCATATAAAAAAAGCGATAGAGAATGAGGCAGGCAGTAATAATGAGAAAAATTGAAGACTTGCATCCAAAACTCCAAGACCTTTTGTATAGTTTAAAAGCAGAGTGTGAAAAACAGGGATTAAAAATCGGAATAGGCGAGTGCCTTAGAACGGTAGATGAACAGGATAAGCTCTATGCAAAAGGAAGGACTGAAAAGGGCAGAATAGTCACAAATGCGAAAGGCAGTTCCTATTCATCAATGCACCAATGGGGCGTTGCTTTTGATTTTTACCGAAATGACGGAAAAGGTGCGTATGAAAACGGTGACGGCTTTTTTCAAAAAGTCGGAAAAATAGGGAAAGCACAAGGCTTAGAATGGGGCGGAGACTTTAAATCAATTAAGGATTTACCGCATTTTCAACTGCGAGATTTTGGAAGTACACCTGCAAAGTTAAAGGCAGAGTATAAAACGCCTCAAAATTTTTTTAAGACATGGGAGGAAACAGCTATGACCTTGGAGGAACAGCGGAAATTCAACGCTCTTACTAATCAAGTTGAAAAACTCATAAGAGAGCGAGAGAGAATATATCACTACACCGCAGAAGTGCCTGAGTGGGCAAGACCTGTAATTCAGAAGCTTTTGAATAAAGGTATATTCAAAGGTGCAAGTGAGGATGATTTAAATCTTTCCGAGACGCTTATGCGGGTTCTGGTGATAAATGACAGAGCGGGAATATACAATTAGAAAAAATAACCGATAAATGAGCGAATTTATCGGTTATTTTTTTAAAAAGTTTGTTTTTTGTATTGTTTTTATGAAAAAAATGTTTTATAATGGTAATTAAATTAATATTTGCACACAAAGTGTCGGCTGTGCCGTTTGGGTATAGTCGGTGAAAAGGGAATACGGTGTGAATCCGTAACGATACCAGTCGCTGTATGCGCCTTATTTTATTCACAGACGAAAGTCGGTCATTGGGAAACTGAGAAGGCGGAATAAAATTTATAAGCGCAAGTCAGAAGACCTGCTTTGATGCCGTACCGCACGTGCTTTGGCATAGGAACGGCAGTTTTGATGCCGCGCATGAATAAAAATGTCAGGGCTTTTTTTTGGCGTGGCTCAAATTGTGATGCACAGGAATATCTGCTGTGGCAAATTAAAAAATTGCCGCAGCTTTTTTGCGGCGGAAAAAACGGAGGAAGAAAAAAATGAAAAAAACAAGAGGACTGTCACTTATTGTGTGCATAGCAATGCTTTTAGGAGTGCTTAACTTCTCGGCTTACGCTGCGGAAAATACAATAACTGCGTACATAACGATAAGTATGTGCGGAGAGATTGTAAAGGATAAAAACGGTGATTTTGTTGCGGAAAAACCGGTTACGCTTTCAGGTAAGGAAAGCTATAATTTGGATGACGCTTTTTATGAGGCACACGAGCTTTACTATCCGGGCGGAGCTGAGGCAGGTTATGCCTCGGAGCTATATACTTCGAGCTGGGGAAGCTCACTAAGCATTACAAAAGCTTGGGGAGATACAAGCACAAAATTTGGATATCAAATGAACCTTGGCACTACTTCCGTCATGGG
>DMLG01000017.1 GCA_003453455.1 Clostridiales bacterium | reverse complement strand
TGTGGATTTTTGGGACTTTTGCATATGGAAATTATACAGGAAAGGTTAGAAAGAGAATATAACCTTGACTTAGTAACCACAGCACCGAGCGTAATATATAAAGCGTATAAGACAAACGGCGAGATGGTTATGGTATCAAATCCTGCAAATCTTCCAAGTGGGTCTGAGCTTGAATATATGGAAGAGCCTATGGTTAGGGCGGATATTATGGTTCCTGTTGACTTTGTCGGGAATGTTATGGATTTATGCCAGGAACGGCGCGGAATTTTCAAAAATATGACTTATATTGAAACTACCCGTGTGCAAATTCATTATGAACTTCCCTTAAATGAAATAATATATGACTTTTTTGACGCACTAAAATCAAAAACAAAAGGGTACGCTTCCTTTGATTATGAAATGAAGGAATATATGCGTTCCGACTTGGTAAAACTTGACATCTTAATAAATGGCGAAATGGTGGATGCGCTTTCCTTTATTGTTCATAAAGACAGTGCATATAAAAGAGGCAGAAAAATGGCGGAAAAGCTGAAAGAATCTATACCGCGCCAGCTGTTTGAAGTGCCAATACAGGCCGCAATCGGCTCAAAAATCATAGCCCGTGAAACAGTAAAGGCTATGAGAAAAGATGTTTTGGCTAAATGCTACGGCGGCGATATTACCCGAAAAAAGAAGCTTTTGGAGAAGCAGAAAGAGGGTAAAAAGCGTATGCGCCAGGTGGGGAATGTTGAAATTCCGCAGGAGGCGTTTATGTCGGTGTTAAAGCTTGACTAAATTAGCAAAAACTACAATATATAGTGTCATAATTAGTCGAATATTACAAAAATTATACAAATCAAAAAGAAATATTGATTAAAATTCTTTGTTGTGATAATATGTAGATACAAGTATAGTATTTGGGAGGAAATATTATGAAAAAACTTATGTCAATAGTTATTGCATTGGCTGTGTCGGTATCGGCATTTATGCCTGTTTTTGCGGCAGATACCTTTAAAGATGTTAATTCAAAAAGCTATGGGTGGGCTTATAGCTATGTTGAAGATATGGCTGAGCGCGGACTTATAAAAGGATATGAGGACGGAACATTCAGGCCGGGGAATTCTGTTTCAAGAATGGAGGCATTTGCTCTTTTTGCAAGGCTGATGGGTTCCAACAGTGAGGCAAATGCGGATAGCTTAGATATAGCAAAGCAAAAATATTCAGATATATTGAGTAAATATAATCTTTCATATGCAGAAGGCGATGTTGCATTTTTGCTCATGCGCGGTGTCTTGACAGAAGATGAGCTTGATACATATTTTGAAGGCTCTAAAAAGACTGAGGCTATGCCCAGATATGAGGCTGCTATCCTTATAACAAAGGCAATGCTGGGCGAATCCAGCGCTAAAAACGAAGTTTTGGTAGATATGGACTACACTGATGTATCCTCAATACCAAAGGCTGCAAAGCAGTATGTTTATTATGTAACGCAAAAAGGTATTATGAGCGGTATGGGAAATGGCGAATTTTCTGCAAACACCGGAGTTTTGAGGGGACAGATTGCAGTAATGCTTTCAAAAACGGCTGATTCTACCGACTATACCTTTGATAGCATTACTATTGTAGGTGTGGATGAGAGTAAAAAGAATATTGAGATAAAGGATGCTGACGGGAAGAACTTTACAATAGGCTACACAGATAGCGCAAGATTCTTTAAAGACGGCGAACTGACCGTTCCATCGAGCTTAAAGAGCGGACAAAAGGCAGTACTTACATATGTTTCTGACGGCGAGGATATAAATCTTGCATTCGCAGATGTTGCGAAAGATTCGATAGACGAGGTAAAATCGGTAATATTTAAAAGCTATACAAGCACAAGCGGTACGCTTATGATTACGGTTGTGGAGCCTGAAACAGAGGCAATTCAAACATATGTTTTGAGTAATTCCGCACAGGTAACCGCAGACGGCAAAGCGTCAAATATAAATACTCTTAAATCGGGAGATTATATAACAATAGGACTTAGTGAAGACAAGGTAGTCCAGATAGACGCATTAAAAATAAACACAAAGATTAATGCTGTTATCGAAAAGACAGGCGCTATGGGTACAATAACTATCAGCTCCGAAGATGCGGCATTTGACGGAATGACATTTTCTGTTGCGCAAGATGTTGTTATTACAAAGAATGGGGACAAATCAAGTTTTTCCGAACTCGGAAGGGGAGATAAAGCTACAATAACTCTTGAATACGGCATAATCACAAGGATTAACGCAACCTCTGCCAAGAAGACGGTTACGGGAGTATTAAAGGGTTATAATATTTCCGATACTCCAACAATAACAATAAACCGCGATGGAACAACATATACCTTTGATGTTCCTGCAAATGCGGATATAACATTAAACGGTGAAAAAGTGGCTCTTTCTGCCTTCAATATCGGAAACAGTATCACGGTTACGGTAGAGAGTGAAGTAGTAAAGACGATAACAGCATCAGAGGCTTTGGGAAATCTTACAGGCTCTCAGGTTACGGGCACGGTTGCAGGCGTATATGATAAAACCATAAGCATAGTTAATTCTGAAAACGGCGGAGATGTTACAATAACCATTTCCTGCACAACAGCAACTAAGATTTACGCTGTTCCCAAACTCAATGAGTATGCTGTAAAAAATATCAAAAGCGGAGATACTCTTGTAGCATACGGAGCATATTCAAATGGTATATTTGTGGCCTCGGGTATTATATTAACGCCGGCGGCTCAGTAATTTCAAAAAATCAGTTGCTTTGCCGCGAAATACGGCAGGGCAACTTTTGTTTTATAAGGAGTAAAAGATATGGGCAGACTTGAAAAATACAGCAAATGGGTTATGTCACTTATATTTGCAATAATAGTAATTGCAGTTTATAAAACTTTTGATAATTTCAATAAAATTTTGGATGTGCTTAAAATGATTTGGTCGGCGCTGACACCATTTGTTATAGGCTTTGTTATTGCTTATATTTTCAATATGCCGATAAAAAGGATAGATAAAGGACTTAAAAACAGTAAACGGCAGTTTATAAGCAAAAACGCAAAACCGATAAGTATAATTTCTGTTTACTTTGTTGCACTTTTTCTGCTTCTAATCATTATACGCTTAATAGTACCGGCACTTTACAAGAATGTTGTTGACTTATACTATAATGTGCCAAGATACTTTGATGAAGCAATTTCTGCTTTGGTTAAGTGGCAGGATAAACACAATATAACGCTCTTTGAGGTGGATAAACTTACCGCAACAAACGCATTTAACAATATTTTGAACAGTATTGATATAACGCAGTTTTCAAAATATGCGCAAGGGGTTGTTAAAATAACTTCGGGTGTTACTAACTTTATGATAGGTGTTATTGCATCTGTTTATATGCTTGTCGAAAAAGAAAGAATTGTGGCGGCAGGGCAAAGGCTTTGCAGAGTGATTTTTAAAGAAGAAACAGCGGAAAAGTTTATAGAAAATGTTACAAAAATAAACGATATTTTTTCTAAATACATATTCTGCCAGCTTTTAGACGCGGCTATGATGACCGTACTTGCGACAATCATACTTTCCTTACTCAAAGTAAAATATGCGATTATTTTGGGTGCTTTAATTGGTATTTTTAATCTTATTCCGTATTTCGGTGCGATTATTGCAGGAGCTTCATCTGTTTTAATAACGCTTATTACAGGCGGTCTTTTAAAAGCGGTATGGGCGGGAATTGCACTTGCCCTGCTCCAACAGGTTGACGGAAACTTCATTGGCCCTAAAATTATGGGTGAAGTGCTGGATATTTCGCCCTTATGGATAATATTTGCGGTTACTTTGGGCGGAGGCTTATTCGGAGTGGGCGGTATGGTTATATCTGTTCCGATTTTTATGGTAATAAAAATGATACTGTCTGAGGTAATAGTGCAGGCAGAGGCGAGAAAGGCATCCGGGCTTAACGAGGAAGAAAACGATGAATAGAGTGGCTGTTTTAGGCGGCGGCGCATCAGGAATAATGGCAGCTCTAACGGCGGCAGAGTATGGCGCGCAGGTGACTATTCTTGAAAAAAACCACCGTATAGGCAAAAAACTGCTTATTACAGGTAACGGAAGATGTAATTTCACTAATATAAACGGGAAGGCGGAGGATTACAGTTCCGCCTTTGTTTCTGATGCACTAAACGCCTTCCCGCCTTTAAAAACTATTGAATTTTTTAAAGAAATAGGGCTTATTGCCACAGTAGAAGACGGTGGACGCATCTATCCGCAAAGCGGTCAGGCAGCAGCGGTTTTGGAGGTTTTGCTTTTAGAGCTTGGGCGAAGAAATATAAAAGTCATCTGTGATTTTGATGTTGACAAAATAAATAGGACAGAAAGTGGATTTGAGATTTTTGGCAAAAATAATGATAGGATATTTGCAGACAGAATTGTAGCGGCATTTGGCGGAAAGGCGGCGCCTAACACGGGCTCGGACGGTAGCGGTTATAGAATTTTACAGGGGCTTGGGCATAGCGTCACTCCTATTTTTCCGGCGTTAGTCCAGTTAAAGACGGATAGAAGCATAAGAGGTGTGAGAGCAAAAGCAAAAGTGACGGTAGATAGTATTTCGGAAATCGGCGAAGTTCAGTTTACTGAATACGGACTTTCAGGAATACCTGTTTTGGATATTTCACGCTATGCAAAAATCGGTGATGTAATAACACTTGATTTGATGCCCGATTATTCGGAAAATGAGCTGTTTGAATATCTTAAAGAGAGAAAACCCCAAAAACTTGAAACATATCTTGTGGGAATAATAAATAAACAGCTGGGACAGATGCTGTTAAAAGAGTGTGAAATAGGAAAGCTGTCACGGGAAAGTGCAAATTTAAAGGATTTTGAGATAAGGGAAATAGCGAAAAAAATAAAGAACTGGAATTTTACGGTAAAAGGGAAAATGCCATGGGGAAATGCTCAAACCACACGCGGCGGGATAGCGCTTTGCGAGGTATCTTCTAAAACGATGCAATCAAAATTAGTAAAAGGGTGCTATATTACAGGTGAGCTTTTGGATATTGATGCGCCTTGCGGAGGATTTAACTTGCAATGGGCTTGGTCAAGCGGTTTTGTGGCAGGCAGAGCTGCTGCCGGCCACGGAGATTTAATATGAAATACAGTCTGAAAATAATAAACAAAAATGACAAGGATTTTAACAGAATAAGAGAAAATGGCTTTGGAGGAGTGATTTTCACAGAAAACCTTCTAAGCAAGGGGAATTTGGAAACTGCAAAAAAGAAAAAGCTTATGACATTCCTTCATATAAGCGATTTAAGCAGGGAAAGCTGTTTTTACCTTGACTCTACCGGTGTAAAAAAGGGAGATTTGTATGCCGTAACGATTAAATCGGCAAAAAATGCCGTAAAAAGACTGGGCGACAGATTGGATATAATCGATGGATTTGTTATACCTGTACCAATCCTTAAAGGACTTTTATGGAATGAGGCATTTTCGATTTTATATGAAGATTTCTGCGGCAGGGACATAAAATATGATATGCCTGCAATTTTCGATAAATATGCCGAAGATGTGGATTTGCGTGTATGGTACTATAAAACAAGTGCAGAGGTACTATTTTTGGAGTACATTATTCCGATGTGGCAATACTTTGCCGCATTAGGCAAAAAGGCTTGTTTTGATTTTGGCCGTGCGGATAAGGGAATTGAACTTATAAAAAAGCAATTGAATCCGTTTTGGTTTCAGAAGACGGGGATTCCGGTGATTTATGAATCGGACAAGGGTATAAGCCTCATATGCGGAAGGGAGATGAAAAAGCCTAACCTTCTTGTCCTTCCGTTTCGTGCCGTTATGCTTAATTACGCATACGGCGCAAAGTATTCAAGGCAGGAGTCGGCACTTGTTTTGACGCTGGCTGATGAGGAGTATTATAAAAATTCGCTGAAAAAGTGTAAGATTGATTACAAGGCGGTAGATGAGGTCACTTTTTCTAATATGAAAAAGGGGCAGTTAGAAGAATTTGAAAATATTTTAATATGTAATTGCTGCGCACTTACAAATGATGATAAAGACAGAATAGCGGCACTTAAAAAAGCAGGATGTAAAATAAATGAAAAAACATTTTTGGATATGTTGGACAGAGAAAATTAAGGAGATAATATGGGTGAGATTGTAAGACTGCAAAAGTATATAGCAATGTGCGGCGAGGCTTCAAGGCGCGCAGCGGAACAGCTTATAGAAGACGGAAAGGTTTTTTTAAACGGGGAAAGAGTTACGCATCAGGGCGTTAAGGTGGAAGTCGGTGCGGATAAGGTGACGATTTCGGGAAGAGAAATAGAGCCTTCAAAAAAGCTCTATTATATTATGCTCAATAAACCCAGGGGCTATGTTTCAACGGTAAAAGACCAGTTTGAAAGACCGACGGTTATCGACCTTCTTGGCGATGAAATAAAGGTGCGTCTCTTCCCTGTCGGAAGACTTGACTATGACACAGAGGGGCTTATACTGATGACAAATGACGGGGATTTTGCGTACAGGATAACGCATCCGAAGCATAATGCTGAAAAAACATATATAGCGGTGCTTGGCGGGGGAATTACGCCGTCAGGAATAAACCGTCTGAGGAATGGTGTAAGGCTTTCGGACGGATTTATCACATCGCCTGCCAAAGTAGAAATAGTTGAGGCGCAAAAAGGAGTAACGGCAGTTAAAATAACAATTCACGAGGGAAAAAACAGACAGGTAAGGCGGATGTTCGAGGCGGTAGGCTCAAAAGTCACAGCGCTTAAAAGGGTGAACATAAACGGTGTGGAGCTTGGAAACCTTCCATTGGGCAGATGGAGATATTTAACTGCTCACGAAATATCCATATTAAAAAATATTTAAAAAATATACAAAAAAAGCTATACTTTTTTGAAATAATATGGTATAATTGCAAAAGAGATGTTGTAATTACGGAGGAATATTATGATTAGCAAGGCATTTCAGAGTATAATTTCACAGATGTCCGATGTGTTCCCGAAAAAATTCGGAATAGCGGATTCTACCGGATTGATTCTTGCGTCAAATGGTGCTGAAATAGCGGAAGACATAATGGAAAGTATTTTAGAAAATGTGCAGGAATTTGATTCTGACAGAGTTTTTGTGAGAAACGGATATACCGCAAGAGTAATTGACGGCAGACCTTATCCCGAATATGTCGTTTATGTTGAGGGTACAGACGAGGTTTCAAAGTATTGTTGTAATGCGATATGTGTTACCGCTAATAATGTGCGCAGATATTACGATGAAAAATATGACAAGACAATTTTTATGCAGAATATCATATTTGATAATATTCTCGCATTTGATCTTCACCAGAAAGCGTTGGAGCTTCATGTGGATGTGGATGTGCCAAGAGCGGTATTTTATATAAAGGTTGTAAAAAAGGGTGAAACGGGGATATATGAAGTTATACGCAATATGTTCCCCGATAAGGAGAAGGACTTTGTTATAAATATCGATTCAAGCAATATAGTGTTGATAAAAGAGTTGAAGCATGATAAAAGCGCTAAAACAGTTGATTCGATAGCACATCAGATTTTGGATAATGTGCATTCTGAAACGCTTATGGGGATTGTTGTTGGCGTGAGCTCGGTATGTGAGAACATAAATCAGCTCAATAGCGCATATAAAGAGGCTCAGATTGCTCTTGAAGTGGGGAAGGTATTCGACGAGGAAAAGTTGATATTAAATTATGACAATCTGGGCATAGGCAGGCTTATTTACCAGCTTCCGATAAAGCTGTGCGAGCTGTTTTTGCATGAGGTTTTCAAAAAGGGCGACTTGTCACTTTTGGATTCGGAAACGATACTTACTATAAATAAATTTTTTGAAAATGACTTAAATGTATCGGAAACATCAAGACAGCTGTTTGTTCATAGAAATACTTTGGTTTACAGACTGGAAAAAATTTACAAGCTCACAGGACTTGACCTGAGAAAATTTGACCAGGCGATTGTCTTTAAAGTGGCTATGATGGTACATAAGTACTTAACATCAAATCCGATGAAAATTTAACAGGGAATTTTGTGCGGTTTTTTTAGAGACCGCATTTTCTGTGCTTAGGAGAAAAATTATGATTGAATTTGTTAATGTAAAAAAGGAATTTGAGGATTCGGGCGTTATAGCTCTTGAAAATGCAAATTTTAAAATAGAAAACGGAGAATTTGTTTTTTTGGTTGGTTCGAGCGGAGCGGGAAAAACGACCATTACCAAGCTCATTATGCGTGAAACAAATGTAACTGAGGGTGAAATATACTTAGACGGAATTGATATTACAAAACTTCCGGACAAAGAAATCCCGTATCTGCGCCGTAAAATGGGTGTTGTTTTTCAGGATTTCCGACTTTTGGAGGACAGAACGGTATATGAAAATGTCGAATTTGCGATGCGGATTGTGGGTGCATCAAAGCGTGAAATAAGAAAGCGCGTCCCTGAGGTTTTAAGCGAAGTGGGACTTAATTATAAGGCAAAAATGCTGCCAAGGCAGCTTTCGGGCGGAGAACAGCAAAGGGTAGCGCTTGCAAGAGCGCTTGTAAATCATCCGCTAATACTAATTGCAGATGAGCCGACAGGAAACTTAAACCCCAAAACTGCAATGGAAATTATGGAAATTTTTGAAGAAATAAACCGTATGGGAACGACTATCATTATGGCAACTCATGCAAAGGAAATAGTGGATTTAATGAAAAAACGGGTAATTGAAGTGAGTGACGGAAATATTGTCCGTGATGAAGTTGGAGGTGAGTATCATGAAAATGTCCAAGCTTAGATATTCCTTTTCTGAGGCAAAAAAGAATGTTTTGCGTAATGGGCTGATGAGTATTGCATCTTTGTTTACAATCGCCTCATGTCTTGTGATTTTGGGTGTTTTTGCAATAATTTCAATGAATGTAAATTCATTTACCAATAAAATCGAGGACCAATGTGAGGTTCAGCTTTACATAAACGCAGGAACGAGTGCGGAGCGTGTTTCCCAAATAGGGGAAGAAATCAAAAAGCTTGAAAATGTAAAGGAGGCGTCTCTTTTCACAAAGGAGGAAATGCTTTCCTATGCTAAAAAGGATATGTTCGGAGAAGATGCCGAGCTTTTGACGGGCTTTGAAGATGATAATCCATTCAGCGATTCCTATAAAATAATCCTTGACAAAATTGAAAATACGGGTGAAACCGTAACAGAGCTTGAAAAAATTGCAGATGTTGAAAAGGTTGTAAATAAACAGGACATTGTGAATATGGTTTTAAATATTTCAAAGATTGTAAAAAGGTTCAGTATGGCGATTATGCTCGTGCTTTTAGTTATCGCAATAGTGATTATTTCAAATACTGTCAGACTTACAGTCTTTAACCGCAGAAAAGAAATAAACATAATGAAATATATCGGTGCTACCGACAGATTTATTAAGGGACCTTTTCTGCTTGAAGGTACAATTATCGGATTTTTCGGCGCACTTTTGGCATTTTTGGCAGTATTTTGGGGCTATTTTGCGCTGTTAAAATATGTTTCGGGACTTAGCATCGGAACAATAGAGCTTATCGGAATATGGCAGATTTCTCCGATTATAGCACTGATTTTTGTTGTTTTCGGTTGCATAATAGGCGTTGTGGGCAGCGGAATTTCTATGCGGCGCTATCTTCATGTGTAAGGGGGATTTAGTATGAGTAAAAAAATATTATCCCTAATCCTTGCAGCAACGCTTTTGGCAACTCCTGCATATGCCGCAAAGAGTGTAAATGACCTGAAAAGTGAGCTTGCGCAAAGTCAGAAAAAGACGGAGGAAACAAAAAAGCAAATCCAAAGTAAGCAGGCGGAGAAGAACTCACAAAAAGCGCAAAAAGATGCGCTTGATATAGAGATTGCAGGCTTGCAGGCGGATATTGATAAAATTCAAAGTGTAATAGATGAAAAAAATGCTGAAATAAATGAAAAGAACAATGAAATACAGGCACTTGATACAGAGCTTAAAGCAACCGATAAGCGCCTCAAAAAGCGAATGAAGGTAATTTATGAAAGCGGAACGGAATCCTACTTGGAGCTTATTTTGAAATCCACCGGTATTTCAGACCTTTTCACGCGTATTGCGGTTGTGGAATCCATATTAAAGCATGATAACAGCATAATGGATAATTACCGCGCGCAGATAGAGGAGATAAATGAGGCAAAAGCCGTTGTGGAAAACGAAAAAAAAGAGCAGGTAGAGGCACAGGATATACTTGAAGCGAAACAGAACCAGATAAAGTCAAAACAAGCGGAAAGTCAAAAAATTATTGATAGCCTGAGCAAGGATATAAACGAACTCAAAAAGCAGGAGGCTGCTCAGGAGGCAGCTGCAAAACAACTGCAATCACAGATAAATGCGGCGCTTAAATCATCGTCGCAGCAGTCTGTAAAATATTCGGGTAACGGAAAATTCGGCTTTCCGCTCACAAGCTATACAAGAATTTCAAGCCCCTATGGTTACAGAATTCACCCTATAACAGGGACTAAAAAGCTGCACTCAGGCATTGACTATGCCGCACCTTACGGGACGGCAATTCTTGCGGCAGAGGACGGTGTGGTTTTAACATCAGGCTGGAACAGCGGATACGGATACTGCGTCACAATAAATCACGGCGGCGGATATGTTACGCTTTATGGACATTGCAGCAGTCTTTTGGTAAGTGCCGGGCAATCGGTAAAGCGCGGGCAGACAATAGCAAAAGTTGGCTCAACGGGAAATTCTACGGGTAATCACCTGCACTTTGAGGTGCGAATTAACGGAAGTACGGTAAATCCTGCGGGGTATCTGTAAAATTTATAGGGCGGCAAAGTACCGCCCTATAATATTATCCTAAAATCTGCATAAAATAGAATATATTGAACTTTGGAGGTCTTAAAAGGTGAGAAACAGGAAAAGCACAGTTTTTGTAATATTGATTACGGCACTTGTAACGGGCTTTTTAACAAGTACGGTTAAAGATATTCTTAGTTTTGGCGGGAAGAGCAGTGCTTCTGCCAAAATGTCGGCAGTTTCAAAAATGCTGAAAGACTACTGCATTTATGATGTTGACGAGGAGAAAATGAGCGATTATGCTTTAATCGGTATGACGGCGTCAACGGGAGATCCATATACCGCATACTATCCGAAGGACGAGTTCGCATCGTATAAGGATAATGTATATTCAAGCTATGTGGGAATAGGAGCAACCTTAGGTGCAGATTTGGAAAACAATCAGCTTGTCGTGATTTCGCCTATGGAGGATAGCCCTGCTGAGGAGGCAGGCATAAAGTCAGGAGATGTAATTAAAGCTATTGATAAAAACCCATATACAGCATCTCAGCTTTCCGAAGCCGCTACATATCTGAAAACAGGCGACGAGGGAACAAATGTCGTTTTAACGGTGTTGCGAGATGGTGCAGAGGAGCTGGACATTACAATAACGAGAAAAAAGATAATAAAAATCAGCGTTAAGTCAAAAATGTTCCCCGGTAATGTCGCATATATGAGAATTACAGGTTTTGAAATAGGGACAGGCGGAGAAAGCAAAAGCACATATGATGAGTTTTGCGAGCATATCGAAGCGCTTAAAACCGCCGGAATGGAGAGCCTCATAATAGATTTGCGTGATAATCCGGGCGGAGACTTTGATTCGGTGTGCAAGATTGCGGACAAAATCCTGCCTGAGGGCTTGATAACTTATACAGAGGATAAAAAGGGAACAAGAAAGGATATAAAATCGGATAAGGAATCGCTTGATGTGCCGATAGTAGTTTTAATCAATGGCGGCAGTGCATCTGCCTCTGAGGTTTTGACGGGTGCATTAAAGGATAATAATAAGGCGACAGTAGTAGGTACTAAAAGTTATGGAAAGGGCATAGTGCAATCGGTATTCTCTTTTATTGACGGTTCGGGAATGTCGGTAACTACTGCAAAATATTATACTCCAAGCGGAGTATGTATCCACGGCATAGGTATAGAGCCTGATATTGAGGTTAATGCCGAGTCGAAAAAGGCAATCTCTGAAATGGAGCCGGCAGAGGATACACAGCTTGAAAAAGCGTTAGAGCTCCTTACCAGATAATTTAATATTTATAAGAACTACTGCTGTAAGAATTAGGATAATTCCTAAAATTCCTGCGGCAGTAATTTTTTCGCGGAAAAATAATATACCGCACAGCGAAGCGGTTAAAACTTCCGTTGTTGTCATAATCGTAGCTTTTCCGGGCTTAACATATTTAAGAGCTATGGTAAGCAATATGTACGGCATAAGGGTAGAAACCGCGGCAAAAAGAATTAGCGTAAAAATGCTGGAAGGTGAAGATAAAACCGCCATGCTGAATTCCTTAAAATCAATCAAAAATACGCTTGCAAAAGAAGAGAAAACAAAGGTGTATGCAGTAATAACAAGCGGCGGATATTTTTCTACTACAAATCTTGCAAAAATACTGTAAAGTGAATATGAAAGACCTGAAAGTAACCCTACACCGATAATGACAGGTGAAATCGGAGTATTTTTGTCTGTTTTGCATAGCAGGAAACAGCCGACAGTTGCCATAATGAGCGCTAAAACCTTTGGCGGTGTAATTTTTTCGCCAAACAGTATGGAGGATAGTATTACAGCGAAAAATGGTGCAGTATAAGAGAGAATGACAGCAACAGAGATTGAGGAATGCATAAGTGTGTAAAAATAGCACACCGAAAAGGAAAAAACACTCAAAACCCCTGTGCCGAAAAAATACCATAAATCCTTTGGATTTATTTTCAGTTCTTTTTTATTGGTAACGAGAAAAAAGATAATAAGCCCTGCCGCAGCAAAAAAACTTCTGAAAAATGTAAGCTGCATATTGTTTAAGCCAATCCCGTTTAAATTTCTGACAAATATCCCTGTGAGCCCCCAAAGAATACCTGAAAAAAGCGGTAAAAGCTGCATAAATTTTTTTGTTTTCATAACTTTACCCTCCTATGATGTTATTTGTTTCATTTAGCCTCTTCAAAAGCCCCGAAAAACGCTTTTTTTCGTCATTGTTTTTTACCATAGTTGCGCACTCTGATATAGAGCCGACCATGACTACCATATTTTTTGCTCTTGTTACTGCGGTATATAAAAGATTGCGGCACATAAGCATAGGTGCAGTGCGACAGATGGGCATAATAACGGTGTGAAATTCGCTTCCCTGACTTTTGTGTACCGTAATCGCATATGCAAGGTCCAAGCAGTCCAAATCTGCAAGACTATACACCGTGCGCTTGTCATCGTCGAAAATAATTATCATTTGCCTGTCCTTTACCGAGATGCTGTCAATTATGCCCATATCACCGTTAAAGATGCCCGAGCCTTTTTCGCCGTTATCCTTTTCCCATAAGATGTCGTAGTTATTTTTTATCTGCATAACTTTGTCACCTGTGCGGAAAATCATTTTTCCGTAAGGGTATTCCGTCTTTAAATCACTTTTAGGATTTATACACTCCTGTAAAAGGCGGTTTAGATTAACTGAGCCTGCAACTCCCTTTTTTGAAGGACAGAGTATCTGAATTGAGCTGGTCGGATTTATTCCGTAACTCTTTGGTATCCTGTTTTTATATAAATCGCATATGGTTAGCGCAATATCTTCGCTGCTAGCGCGTCTCATAAAGAAAAAGTCATTGTCGCGCCTGTCAATTTCGGGCATAATGCCTGCATTGATTTTATGTGCGTTTGTAATTATAAGGCTTTCAAGTGCCTGTCGGAAAATATGAGTAAGGCGTATTACAGGAATTATACCGCTTCTGCAAAAATCTTCAAGCACATTCCCCGGCCCGACAGACGGCAGCTGGTCGCTGTCCCCTGAGAAAATCACCTTTGCACCTTTTTTTACCGCACGCAGGAAACTATTCATAAGCTGTATGTCAACCATACTGACTTCATCAAGTATTATGGCGTCATATGGCAATGGATTGTTTTCGTTATGGGTAAACCGCACAGCCTGTGAGTCTTCATCAGGCTGAACGCATAAAAGGCGGTGTATGGTTTTAGCCTCAATTCCGCAAAGCTCAGTCATGCGCTTTGCTGCGCGCCCTGTTGGTGCGGCAAGCGCTATCGAAAGATGCATATCGCTCAAAACTTTAATTATAGTATTTATTGTTGTAGTTTTTCCAGTACCCGGTCCGCCTGTTATAACTACGGCATTATGCCGTGTTGACTCCAAAACTGCAAGCCGCTGCGTACAATCAAGGGTTATAAGGCTGTCTTTTTCTGCCGAGTCTATTATCCTGTCAATTTCCTCATCACTTATAAAAAGCGGAGGCGAAAAAGCCCCTAAGGAGCGGATGCGTGACGCAACATATCTTTCTGCTTCAAAAAAGTATGAAAGATAGCAGTCCTCTTCATCGAGTACAAGCTCCTTTGCCTCACATAAAACATCAATTTGGTCTAAAATATCCTCCTCTTTTACTGACAGCTTTAATGCTACCTCCGAAATCAGCACATCTTTTGGAAGATATGTATGCCCTCCGTTATATGCCGCCTGCTTTAATATATATTTTATTCCAGAGCGCAGGCGGCTTGGCGAGTTTTTTGAAATTCCGCGGGCATATGCTATGCTGTCGGCAGTTTTAAAGGCTATTCCGTCAATCGATTCGCATAAAACATAGGGGTTTTCCTTGATTTTGGAAATGGCGTCTGCGCCCAATGTTCGGTGAATTTTTACGGCAAGGCTGGCAGGAAGTCCGTATTGCTGCAAAAACATTACTATACTTTGCATTGATTGAAGTTCAAGATAGGATTTTCCGATTTTTTCGGCGCGCGACACAGAAATTCCTTTAATTTCACTTAGCCGCATAGGGTCTTTTATCATTATGTCAAGTGCTTCACAGCCAAAGTAGTCCACAATTTTCTTTGCCGTTGCCGCCTTTACGCCGTATATTACACCCGATGAGAGATATTCTAAAATTGAGTTTTCATCGGTAGGCAGTATGGTTTCATAGGAGATAACCCGGAATTGCTCGCCATAGTCAGGGTGAACGCACCAAGAACCCGTAAGCGCAAGGTTTTCGCCTTCTGCGGCATAGGGCATATATCCTGTCGCAGTAAAAAGACCGTCTGATGGTGAGTCGATTTCAATGACGGTATATCCGTTTGCGGGATTTTGATATATTATCTCGTAAACCCTGCCTGTAAGGGTAATATTATCTTCCATAGCTCTGCCTTTCAAGAAGTAACAAAATATAACACATATCTGTAATTATAGCACATTTTTTTATTGACGGCAAGAGGATTTAAGTGATATAATGGAAAAGTAAAAGACAATAATCACTTTACCAAGAGGGGAAACGAAATGGACATAGTGGCGGCGACAAATAATAGCGGAAAAGCAAAGGAATTTGCCGAAATTTTAAAGGATTTGGGGATAACGGTTCTGACTATGAAGGATTTGGGAATAAGTGTTGAAATTCCTGAAACAGGTAAAACTTTTGCGGAAAACGCTATGATAAAGGCAAGAGAAGTCGAAAAGTTATGCAATCTCCCTGTTCTTGCGGACGATTCGGGGCTTTGCGTAAATGCATTGGATGGCGCTCCGGGGCTTTATTCTGCAAGATTTGCAGGTATAGGAGCAACGGACAGCGAGCTTCGTGCAAAACTTTTAAAGGCTATGGAGGGTGAAAAGGACAGAAGCGCATTTTTCATTTCAAGCGTGGCAATGCTTTTTCCTGACGGAAGGAGCTTGACGGCGGAGGGACGAGTTCATGGGGAAATCACCGAATCGGAAAGAGGAAACGGCGGATTCGGGTATGATGCAATATTCTACTGTCCCGAAATAGGAAAAACCTTTGCTGAGGCAGAGCCTTACGAAAAGGATAAGGTAAGTCACCGCGCAAGAGCTCTTGGTGAATTATACAAAAAGCTAAAAGGAGTAAGGTAATATGGATATTTTTTGTGAATATATGGTGAAAAGAAAAAAAGGCGCAAAGGAAATAGCAATAACGGTAGGTGTGATTTTTGCGGCAATACTTGTTTCAATTCTGCTTACAGCATTTTTGCGCCAATTCGCTTTTGTTTTTATCTGTGGCGCATGGTATGGTGCGTGGTGGCTGATAAGGAGAACAAATACAGAATTTGAGTATATCTTAACTTCCGAAATTCTGGATATAGATAAAATTATGGCAAGAAGCTCACGAAAACGCATTTTGAGTATAAATTTAAAAGAAATATCCGCTTGCTGTGCAATAGAGAATATAAATATAGAAGCGGAAAAGATAATTGATGCATCTCCAAATGGAGCGGAGGACGGAGTTTATGCTGTTGATTTTGATAAAAACGGTCAAAAAACACGACTTTTAATAAAACCAAATAAAAAAATGCTTGTAGAGATGAAGAAAGCAAGTCCGAGCCTTGTGAATTTGAGAAGCGAGGATATTGAGAGGTAAGTTTATATGAAGATTTGCTCAGTTTCCCAAATGCGTGCATCAGACAGTATTGCCTCGGAAAAGTACGGTATTCCGAGTATCGTTTTGATGGAAAATGCAGCTCGTGCTTGCGTTTCGGAAATAATCGGCTTTAACAGTTTTGTCGTTTTGTGCGGAAAAGGGAATAACGCAGGCGATGGGCTTGCGATTGCAAGACATCTTATAAATGCAGGGAAAAGCGTTAAAATATACCTGCTTTTTGGCAACACTTTTTCGGGTGACGCAAGAACAAATTTTGAGATATTAAAAAATATGTCGGTACAGTTTTCAGGCCTTGCAGACGGGAATTTGGAAAATGATGTAAAAATGTGCGACTGCGTGGTTGACGCTGTTTTCGGCACAGGACTGCGCGGTGAAATTGCGGAAGATATACTTGGAGTTTTCGATACCGTAAATAATTTTGCAAAATATGTACTTGCAGTTGATGTGCCATCGGGGATTGATGCAGATAACGGAAAAGTATTCAAAAATGCGGTAAAAGCCAATAAAACGGTGACTTTTGCAGCATATAAAAGGGGACTTTTACTCTTTCCTGCCGCCGATTTTGCAGGTGAAATAAAAACTGCCGATATATCAATTCCAAAAGAGGTATTTGATAGCGTAAAAGCCGATGTGGCGGATAGGGAAAAGATAAAATCGCTTATGCC
>DMLG01000048.1 GCA_003453455.1 Clostridiales bacterium | reverse complement strand
TCTGATGTAATCGTGGATATTGTTGAAACAGGCAAGACCTTAAAAGAAAATGATTTGAAAGTTATAAATACAATTTTTCCTATAAGCGCACGGCTTATTGCGAACAAATCAAGCTACAAATTTAAAGACGCACGAATAAATGAACTTGTTTTGCGGCTTTCACAAAGTATGGGGGAAAAAGATGATTAAAATACTAAAATACAATGAAGTTGACAACAAAGAAATATTTTCGCGTGCAGTACCCGATATAAATGTTGAAGAAACAGTTTCGGAAATAATATTAAAGGTAAAACAAAATGGCGACAGTGCACTTTTTGAGTACTCCGAAAAGTTTGATAATGCAAAACTTGAAAAACTTGAGGTTACAAAAGAAGAAATCGACGAGGCAATATCGGCGGTCGAGCCGCAATTTATCGAAATTTTAAAAAAGGCTGCAAAAAATATAGAGAAATTCCATAAAAGTCAGGTACGCCAAAGCTTTATTATAAATGACGAAAACGGCATTGTAATGGGGCAGAAAATCATCCCCGTTGACCGTGCAGGCCTATATGTACCCGGTGGAACTGCGGCATACCCTTCTACCGTTTTAATGGACTCTATTCCTGCAAAAATTGCAGGGTGCAAGGAAATTATTATGGTAACTCCTCCTGACAAAAACGGGAAAATAAATCCCGTAATTTTAGCCGCCGCAAAAATTGCAGGAGTTACAAAAATATTTAAGGTTGGCGGTGCACAGGCAATAGCGGCACTTGCATACGGCACAGAAAGCATACCGAAAGTTGATAAAATCGTAGGTCCCGGAAATGCCTTTGTTGCAGAGGCGAAAAAGCAAGTTTTCGGGCAGGTTTCAATAGATATGATTGCAGGTCCGAGCGAAATACTTATAGTTGCTGACGGAACTTGTAACCCAAAGTATGTAGCGGCAGATATGCTGTCACAGGCAGAGCACGACAGGCTCGCAAGCGCCGTTTTAATTACAGACTGCGAAACACTCGCAAACGGCGTAAGCCTGGAAATAGAAAAGCAGATAAAAGAGCTTACTCGCTGCGATATCGCCCGTGCATCAATAGATAATAACGGCAAAATAATAGTCTGTGATAATCTAAATCTTGCAATAGATATTGCAAACGAAATTGCACCCGAGCATTTAGAGCTTTGCGTCGATAATCCTTTTGATTACCTTGACGCTATACGCCACGCAGGCTCGGTATTTATGGGCAAAAACTGTCCCGAAGCGCTTGGAGACTATATGGCAGGTCCTAACCATACTCTGCCTACAAGCGGTACGGCTAAATTTTCCAGCCCCCTTTCGGTTGATGATTTTATTAAGAAAACACAATACACCTATTACACAAAAGACGCACTTAAAAATATAGCACGTGATGTTGAGTTCTTTGCAAAAAAAGAGGGACTTACCGCACACGCAAAAAGTGCCGTCATAAGAATTGAGGACTAAAATGAGCAGATTTTTCAGCAAAAAGTATGAAAACCTAATCCCGTACACGCCGGGAGAACAACCAAAGGATACCGATTATATAAAGCTCAATACAAATGAATCCCCCTTCCCTCCCTCGCCAAAAGCTATGCAATATGCGGCGGAGGAGCTTTCAAGGCTTAATCTCTATCCCGACCCGGAGTGCCGTGAACTAACTCTTACTCTTTCTGAAAAGCTTGGTGTTTCGCCGGATGAAATCCTCTTGACAAACGGCTCTGACGAAATCTTAAACTTTGCATTTATGGCATTTTGCGATAGCACTCATACTGCTGTTTTCCCGAATATAACCTACGGATTTTACAAGGTTTTTGCAGAAATAAACGGTATTCTCTATGAAGAAATACCATTAAAACCCGATTTCACGATTGATATAAACGACTATATCGGCATAAATAAAAATATTTTCATCGCAAATCCCAACGCGCCAACGGGAATTTTGCTGAGCATTTCGCAAATAGAAGAAATAGTAAAATCAAATCCCAACAATGTTGTTGTTATTGATGAAGCGTATATTGATTTTGGAGGCGAGAGCGCAATACCGCTTATTCATAAATACGGTAATCTGCTCATAACACAGACATTTTCAAAATCACGCTCTATGGCAGGTGCAAGGCTTGGATTTGGCGCAGGCTGCAAAGAACTGATAGCAGACCTCAATACCATAAAATATTCCACAAATCCATATAATGTAAACCGCATCACAGCGGCGCTTGGCATAGGGACTTTAAAGGATGACATAAAAACACAGGAAAACTGTGCGGAAATAATTAAAAACCGCGAATATACAAAAAATGAATTAAAATCTCTTGGTCTTCTGGTAACAAATTCGGCCGCTAACTTCGTTTTTGCAAAAAAAGAAGGCATAGCAGGTGAAAATCTGTATAAGAAATGGAAAGAAAAAGGGATTTTGGTACGCCATTTTGAAAGTCCGGAAATTTGCGATTATAACCGTATAACAATAGGAAGTAAAGAACAAATGGAAACCTTTATAAAAATCACGAAAGATATATTGGAGGGAAAATAATGAGAACCACCGAGATAAACCGAAAGACCGGCGAAACAGATATTTGTTTAAAGCTTAATTTAGACGGCAGCGGCAAAAGTGAGATAAAAACAGGCTGCGGATTTTTAGACCATATGCTTACGCTTTTTGCAAAGCACGGAAGATTTGACATTTCACTTACCTGCATAGGGGATACATATGTTGACGACCACCACACAACAGAAGATATCGGCATAGTCTTAGGCGAGGCATTTTTAAAAGCTTTGGGTGATAAAAAAGGTATTGTCCGCTATGGAAATATGATTTTGCCTATGGATGAAGCACTTATCCTCTCTGCCGTTGATTTATCAGGAAGAAGCCACTTAGAGTATAGTCTTGATATCCCTTCCCAAAAGGTCGGAAGTTTTGACACAGAGCTTGTCCAAGAGTTCTTTTTAGGATTTGTAAGGAATGCAAAATGCACTCTCCACATAAAAATGCTGAGCGGCGCAAATTCGCATCACATTATAGAGGGAACATTCAAGTCGGTTGCAAGAAGTCTTAAAGAGGCCGTTTCGCAAGATGCGAATTTTGCAGATGAAATTCCCTCAACAAAGGGGTTACTTTAAATGATTGCAATAATTGACTATGGCGTTGGCAATTTGTTTTCACTTAAAAGCTCCTTTCTGCGTGTAGGTGCTGATGTTATTGTGACAGATAGCAAAAAAGAAATACAAGATGCCGAAAAAATCATTCTTCCCGGTGTCGGTGCTTTTGAAGATGCCGCAAATAAACTGAAAAATACAGGACTTGACAACATTTTAATTTCTGAGGCAAAAAAGGGCAAGCCTCTGCTTGGCATATGCCTTGGAATGCAGCTATTATTTGATAAAAGCTACGAAAACGGCGTATATGACGGATTAGGTCTTATTAAGGGCGATGTTATACCGATAGCAGGTGTTATCCCAAAAGATTTCAAAGTCCCCCATATCGGCTGGAACTCCCTTCGATTTAAGGGTGAAAAGTCGAGAATATTTAAGTACATAAATGACGGAGATTTTGTGTATTTTGTTCATTCTTATTATGCCTCAAACTGCGACAAGTCAGTTTCCTCCGTAACCGACTATGGTACGGAGCTTACCGCATCTGTGGAAAATGAGAATATTTTCGGCTGTCAGTTCCACCCCGAAAAGAGCGGAGATACAGGACTTAATATTTTAAAGGCTTTTTGTGAATTGGAGGATTAACTAATGAATATATTTCCTGCGATAGACTTATACGGAGGAAAAGCTGTACGCCTCTTAAAGGGCGATTATAACAATATGACCGTTTATAGCGATTTTCCTCTTCAAATAGCCTCTGATTTTCAGAAAAAAGGCGCAAAATTTATTCACATTGTAGATTTAGAAGGTGCAAAAAGCGGAAAAACGGAAAATATTGAAATAATAGAACAAATTATAAAATCAACCGCCTTGTTCACCGAGGTAGGCGGTGGAATACGCTCGATGGAAACCATAGAAAAGTATATAAGTATTGGAGTAAACCGCGTTATATTGGGAACAGCCGCTGTTTCTGACGAAAATTTGTTGAAATCCGCGGTAGAAAAATACGGCGACAAAATTGCCGTAGGTGTCGATATAAAGGACGGTTATGTTGCTATAAAAGGCTGGACTGAAAATTCAAACTATACTTTTTTAGAGTTCTGCGAAAAGATGCAAAATATGGGTGTTTCAACCCTTATTTGCACAGACATTTCAAAAGACGGTGCTATGCAAGGCACAAATACCCAGCTATATTCTAAGCTGTGCAAAAATTTTGATATGAATATAATTGCATCGGGCGGTGTTTCTAAAATAGACGATATCAAGAGCCTAACTGCGCTCGGTATATACGGCGCTATTATCGGAAAGGCATACTATATAGGCGCTATTGATTTAGCGGAAGCAATCGAGGTGGCAAAATGATAACAAAACGCATTATCCCATGTCTTGATGTCAAGGACGGACGGGTGGTAAAAGGTGTTAATTTTTCGGGGCTTTCCGATGTGTCCTCCCCTTTGGAGCTTGGAAAATATTACAGTGAAAACGGTGCTGATGAGCTGGTGTTTTACGACATAACTGCATCAAGCGAAAATCGTGTGCTATTTATAGACATACTCCGCGAGGTAGCCAGTAATATATTTATTCCTTTGACTGTCGGCGGAGGGATAAACACAACAGACGATTTCGACCGCGTTTTAAAATGCGGTGCGGATAAGGTGAGTGTTAATTCGGGAGCGATAAAAAACCCCAACCTGATACGAGATGCCGCAAAATTATATGGAAGTCAATGCGTAGTAATTTCCGCAGATGTCAAGCGTGTTGACGGGGTTTTCCGAGTATTTGCAAAGGGCGGCAGAGAAAATACAGGAATGGAAGCTATACAGTGGATTAAAAAATGTGTGGAGCTTGGCGCAGGTGAGGTTGTTTTAAACTCTATTGATACAGACGGCGTAAAAAACGGGTTCGATTTGGAAATGTTAGATGCCGTATCTGGCGCTGTAAATGTCCCTGTCATTGCCTCAGGCGGCGCAGGTAAAGCCGATGATTTTGTAGAATTATTTAAGACGCTTCCAAAGGTAGATGCAGGTCTTGCAGCTTCCATTTTCCATTTTGGAGAAGTCAGTATAAAAGACTTGAAAATGAAACTAAGAGAAAACAATATTCCTGTAAGGTTATAAAAAGGAGAAATTATGATAAACATAGATGAACTCAAATTTGACGAAAAAGGTCTTATCCCTGCAATAGTGGTTGACGCATACTCAAAAAAAGTGCTTACCCTTGCGTATATGAACAGGGAAAGTCTTGAAATTTCCATGAAAAAGGGATTAACATGTTTTTGGAGCCGTTCAAGAGACGAATTATGGTTAAAGGGCGAAACAAGCGGCAATTATCAGCATATAGTTTCAATTACTGCGGACTGCGATAATGATGCACTCGTTGTAATGGTAGAAAAGGACGGACCCGCCTGCCACAAAAATACCGACTCCTGTTTTACAAATACTCTGTGGGAAAGCGATACCTTACACGAATTTTCATACGAAGGACTTATGGAGCTGATTTCAGGCAGAAAAATCAACAAAAAAGAAGGCTCATATACAACATATCTCTTTGAAAAGGGTATTGATAAAATACTAAAAAAAGTCGGCGAAGAAAGTACCGAGGTCATAATTGCGGCAAAGGACAATGACAAGGCAGAAACTGTTTATGAAATTGCAGACCTTGCATATCATGTAATGGTGCTTATGATAGAAATGGGGATTTCACTATCGGATATTCACCGCGAACTTGCATCACGCCATGTAATAGACCATAAGGTTAAACAGGAGAAAATGACAAAATGATATTACGCGACTTGCATGTTCATACAACATACTGTGACGGAATCAATACACCCGAAGAAATGGTTCTTGCCGCTATCCAAAAGGGTATGGAATGTTTAGGATTTTCCGCTCATTCCTATACTTTTTTTGACCAGAGTTACTGTATGACAAAGGCGGATGATTATAAGCACGAAATTGCAAGACTGAAAGAAAAGTATAAAGACAAAATAAAAATCCTTTGCGGCGTAGAGCAGGATTTTTATTCGGAGGAGCCGACAGACGGCTATGACTATGTTATAGGCTCAGTACATTACATAAAGATAGACAAAAACTATATTCCTGTTGATGAGAGTGCTCAAATTTTAATTGATGCGGCAAATAAGTATTTTGGCGGCGATTTTTATAAACTGGCAGATACATACTATAAGACGGTCGCTCAAATAAAAAATGCCGACATTATAGGCCATTTCGACCTGATCACCAAATTTAATGAAGACTTTTGCCTTTTTGACGAAAATGATGAGCGCTATGAAAAATCATATAAAGATGCGCTTGATGCCTTGCTTCGGCAAGATGTTTATTTTGAAATAAATACAGGAGCAATATCAAGAGGATATAAAAAAGCGCCGTATCCAAGTAAAAATATATTAGACTACATAAAAAGCGGCGGCGGCAAAACGATTTTATCAAGTGACTCTCATAGCATAGACGGACTTTTATTCCAGTTTGAAAAATACTCTTGAAATTATATCGATAGTATTGGAGATAATAATAATGAACCGCAGAGAATTAGAAAAATATATTTTAGCTACCTACGGCGAAAAACCCGATTACCCATGGTTTAAGTATCCTGATAATAGCGTATTCCGGCATAGCAGTAATAAAAAATGGTTCGCTCTCATGATGAGCGTACCGAAAAACAAACTCGGATTACACGATGAAGATATTTTAGATGTAGTCAATGTCAAATGCGACCCGCTTACGATTGGTTCATTGCTAAATGAAGCAGGTTTTTTCCCTGCATATCATATGAATAAAGAAAACTGGATTACCATTGCATTAGACGGCAGCGTGGCAGATGGGAAAATAAAAATGCTTTTAGATATAAGCTATAATGCAACTATTTAAAAGATGACAAAGTTTTACAGAATAATGAAAGGCAAATAATAGATAAAAAATCGACAAGTTTCTTTTTTGAAGCTTGTCGATTTTTGGTGCGGATGACAGGACTTGAACC
>DMLG01000064.1 GCA_003453455.1 Clostridiales bacterium | reverse complement strand
TAGGCAAGATGACCGACCGCGCAGCATCAAGCGAAATCGTTCTTAAAATTCGTGAAATCACCCTTGCAGATGACGGAGTAATTATGATAGATGATTTAAAAACCAGAAAATTCGGTGATAAAATCTATATTGATTTGGAAATATCGGTTGACGGAAATCTGCCACTTATTGAGGCACACGGAATAGCAGAAAGAGTACACGACAGCATTGAGGCAAATATCCCGTCCGTAAAGCATTGTATGGTTCATGTAAATCCCGCAATTACCTGATATATCGCTTTTTTACCAAAATTCTGAGCCTTTGCTCAGGATTTTTTTATTTGCACAGATTTACATAATAATCATATTATGTAAACAAAGGCATATGCCTCTTATACTCCCCTTATCGCCCACACGGGGAAGTATATGCAATAATAGCTGTGGGCAGAAAGGCTATAAAATTTTATGGAAAATTCAAATTATTGCGGCTGCGTGGGCTACGGATATGTCCCCATCCAGCAGTTAAAATCCGTTTATAGTCCTGCCGAGGCACTTTGCCAGGGGTCAATTTTCCCTGAGCTTGTGCTAACGATAGAGGAATACGGAAAAATTTGTAAGAGCGGAGGAAAAGCATAATGGACAGAAATGAGTTAAAGCTTGAAATTCAGAGATATTGCTTTGCCGCACACGATATGCAGCTTTTTTTGGATACACATCCTAAGGACGAAAAGGCGTTTGCACTTTTTGTATCACTCACAAAAAAAGCAAAGGAACTAAAAAAAGAATATGTGAAAAAATACGGCCCTCTTGCTGTATCCGATACAGCAGAATCCGATTGCTATGATTGGATTTGTGACCCTTGGCCATGGGAAAAAGGAGGTAATGCATAATGTTTTCGTACGATAAATTTTTGCAATTTCCTATAAAGCTGAAAAACAAAAATCCGAAACTTGCGACAATCATCGCGACACAGTACGGCGGGCCTCACGGTGAGCTTGGCGCATCACTTCGGTATCTTTCACAAAGATATGTTATGCCCGATGAGGTCAGCAAATCGCTATTAACAGATATCGGTACGGAGGAGCTTGGTCACCTTGAAATGGTTGGAACGCTTGTTTATCAGCTTTCCGGCGGCACAAGCGGAAAAGACTGGCTCGCCGGCAATTCCGCAGAATACTATGCCGATAACGGCGCGTCAGTATTTCCACAAAACGCACAAGGCTCGCCCTTTACGGCAGCATCTATTGCCGTTACAGGCGACCCGATAACAAATCTTTTTGAAGATTTGGCGGCGGAGCAAAAGGCGCGCGCGGTCTATGACAACATTTTAAGACTTTCCGACGACCCTGACGTAAACGAGGTTATAAAATTCCTGCGCCAGCGTGAAGTAACGCACTTCCAGCGTTTTGGCGAGGCTCTTGACAGACTTCAAAATTTAAAGGATAAGAAGATTTATCCGGCAAGTATGACAAAACAGTAAAGATTTTCCTCTGCTGCCAAATGGTGGCAGAGGAAAATTTTAAAAATAAATTGACTAAAAATTTTTATCGCAGTATAATATATGTAGAAAATGTCAAATGAGGTGGTTTTGTGCGCTTTTTATCCTTTATTTTTGCTATTATTGTTTCGATTTCTTCTGTTCCCTCGGCTTTTGCAGAAAACTATGTGACTATGTATGCCTCTGACGGCAGAACGCTGTCGGTTGCAGAAAGCGAGGTTGCACTTTACGGAAGCGTTGGCTGGTATGAACACATATATGATGTCGTCGTTTCTATGTATGATAAAGACGGCGTTTTGCATACCGTTTACACAGATGACGCTTTGCAAAAGTTAAAAGAGGGATATACATACGCAAAAAGCGAAACTACCGAGCTTATGTTTTCAGATGATGGGCGATTTATTTATGTCCCCCATGCGCAGGTCGGCGCATATATGAGCGTAAACTGGTATCGTGGCGGTGGAAAGCTTGACCCCTCGCGCCCTATGGTTGCCATTACATATGACGACGGCCCTGCAAAGTACACCGATTCTATTTTGGACTGTCTTGAAAAATACGGTGCACGCGCGACATTTTTTGTTCAGGGACAAAGTGTTCCGAAATATCCGGGAGCTGTAAAACGCGCAGTTTCAATAGGCTGCGAAATAGGAAATCATACCCAAAATCACGCAAACTTGTCAAAACTCAATAGCTCTGAAATTTCTGCACAGCTTACCGATACAAACAATGCAGTTTATAATATTACAGGCGTTTATCCAAAGCTTTTCCGCCCGCCCTACGGCGCATATAATAAGACGGTTTTAGAGGCGGCAAAAATGCCTGCAATTATGTGGTCAGTTGATACTCTCGACTGGAAAACACGAAATGCCGCTAAAACTCTTGAAAGCGTGAAAAAATCGGTACGCGACGGCTCAATTATTCTTATGCACGACATTCACGCACCTACCGCCGAGGCGGCTGAAAGTGTTATTAAATACCTGTTAAAACAAGGCTATCAGTTAGTCACCGTAAGCGAGCTTTTAGACGCAAGATGCGGCGGCGCAGCGGCAGGAAAAGCATATGGGAACGGATATTGATTTTGTATAAAAATAGTCCCGAAAATCAAATGATTTTCGGGATTTTAATTTTGTCACTTTTACTGATACAATCCCAGTTCGCCAATTAGAATATTCTCCCTCATATTCTCTGTTGCTATTATTTGTAAATCATTACAGCCTGTGATGTTTATGTCAAGAGGAATAGGTGCTGTTGTTTTGTCTATTTCAGGTGAAGTATAAACTGTTTTTCCATCAGTTTTTATTATAATTTGAGTTGTATAGCTTTCTGAACACCCCTTGCAAACATAAATTGTTCCTTTTAAACGAGAATATTTATAGTTACACAGATATTCAAAAGTGACATCATCATATACAGGATATATTGCTCTACTGTAACTATTTCCATAATTATCACTCAATGCACTACTTCTTGCATTCCACCAATGAAGCCCTATGCTATCATCTGCTGTCAATTCCTTTGATGCATAGTCCAAAGTCCCATTCATACTGCCTAAATATACTGTAAAATTTGGACCATCCCAATAAACCTCTTTGCCAAAAGCATTGGCAACTGCTCTTACGGGCAGATATGTTGTTCCGTTATAAATAATCGGTTCAACGACATTTCCATTAGCGTCTGTCGGGTTAATCTTCTGCCCGTCAACAACTATTTTTACACCATCGGTCAAAACATTATACAACGTTGTTGTATTTGCTGCATAAACCACTCCGCAAAGCAGTACCGCCGCACTAATAACTCCCAAAAAATATCCCTTTAACTTGTTTCTCATATTTGTTCATTCCTTTCTTATCCACAGAAATTAGTTAAAATGATATCCTTCCATGAAACGACTTCCTGTACCTATCATATTACCGCTAATTGTGAATGTGGACTTACAAGCCTTTCCGCCAGTCCAGTTACCATGAATTACTGTGATACTGTTACCGCTTTTTGCTATACAAACCATCCAATGTCCATACCCTCCTGCTGTCCTCCACACATGGATAGTGTCACCTACTTTTATATCATTTATATTTGTATATTTAGTACCACCTTTCGGACTATCAGCATCATATACATATTTGGCAAAATCTGCTG
>DMLG01000152.1 GCA_003453455.1 Clostridiales bacterium | reverse complement strand
ACCGACGCCATGGTTGAGGAGGCACTTTTAAAAAAGGCACTCGGGTTTTATGTTTCAGAAGAAAAGCGCGTTGTAAAAGCAAACGGACAGGAGGAGGTTACAACGGTTTCGAAAGAGGTTCCGCCCGATGTTACCGCTGCGTCGGCTTGGCTAAAAAACCGTTGTCCCGACAAATGGCGTGATAAGCCGCAGGATAATGATAACGAGGTTTTCAGACGCCTTGACAAAATTATGGGAGAAATAGATGCTGAGGCTGACCGATAAGCAAAAGGAGTTTTGGAAAGAAGCGCATCACAGGTGGAATATCAAGGAGGGAGCAACGAGGAGCGGAAAAACATATCTTGATTATTTCCTGATTCCAAGACGGATTTTAGCTTGCCGGGGCGAGGGGCTTATTGTACTTTTGGGGAACACCAAGGGTACACTTTCACGTAATATTTTAGAACCTATGCAGGCTATATGGGGTGATAGGCTGGTAGGAAGTATTGGCAGCGACAATACAGTAATGCTTTTTGGGAAAAAGTGTCACGCCTTAGGTGCAGACAAAATAACCCAGGTTTCAAAACTGCAAGGCGCAGGGATAGAATACTGTTACGGAGATGAGATTACAACCTGGAATGAAGATGTTTTTTCCATGCTGAAATCCCGTCTTGACAAGCCAAATTCTGTTTTTGACGGTACCTGCAATCCCGAAAGCCCAAATCATTGGTTTTTGAAGTTTTTAGAAAGCGATGCGGATATTTTCAGGCAGCATTATACAATCTATGATAATCCGATGCTTTCTGAAACTTTTGTAAAAAACTTAGAGCGCGAGTATCGCGGAACGGTTTATTTTGAACGCTTTATACTGGGTAAATGGGCAATAGCCGAAGGACTTATATATCCGATGTTTTCACAAGAAAGGCATATAACAACCGATATCCCGAATACAGGTGAATATTATATTTCAATAGACTATGGAACTCTAAACCCTTGCAGTATGGGCTTATGGTGTGTAAAAGGCGGTACAGCTTTCAGAATTCGCGAATTCTATCACGACGGAAGAAAGAGCGGACGGCAGATGACAGATGAGGAATATTATAAAGAGCTTAAAAAGCTTGCAGGAAATTTATCTATAAGCTACATAGTCATTGACCCGTCTGCCGCAAGCTTTATCGAAACTATCCGCCGCCACGGACGGTTTTTGGTAAAGAAAGCAAAAAACGATGTTATCGACGGCATCAGATTTACGGCAGGACTTTTATCCGACGAAAAAATAAAAATTCACCCCGACTGCCGTGCAATTTTAGCAGAATTTACCGCATATCGTTGGGACGAACAGTCGGAAAATGACCGCCCCATTAAACAAAATGACCACGCTATGGACGATTTGAGGTATTTTTGCTATACGATTTTAAAGAAAATTTGGTAAAACAATATGATTAAGAAGGTGATAAGCATTTTCAGCTTAAAAAACTATCTCGCATCCTGCGGCATTACCCAAAATGATGCTATGAGCGCCTCAATACAGCTATGGGACAGGCTGTATCATCAAAACAGCAAGCTATCGCTTGCCTCCTCGATTGCCTCCGAAACTGCACGCTTAGCAACACTTGAAATGAAGTCGGAAATTTCCGGCTCTTGCCGTGCGGAATTCTTAAACCGTTTCTATAAAGATACATTAAAAAGTATGCGTACATCAGTCGAAGCAGCATGTGCAAAAGGCGGAATTGTTTTAAAACCGTATGTTTCAGGCGGACGGATACTTGTAAGCAGAATTGAAGCAGAAAATTTTGTGCCTATTGAATTCGATGAAACAGGAAAAATTACCGATGCAATCTTTTTGGACAGATTTATATCAGGTAAAAATATCTATACAAGGATTGAGCGCCACAGCTTTGAGGGGAAGAGCTACATAATCCGGAACAGCGCTTTTATATCCGCACAAACAGGAGATTTGGGAAAACAGATTTCCCTTTCAGAAACAGAATTCTGGAAGGATATTGAACCGCAAATCATATGCGAGGGAGTGGAAAGACCGCTTTTTGCGTATATAAAAATGCCGATGGCAAACAGCGTGGACATTTCATCGCCTTTGGGAGTTTCTGTGTATGCGCGCGTAGTTCCTCTTATTGATGACGCCGAAAAGCAGTATGAGCGTCTTATATGGGAATTTGAAAGCGGCGAGCGAGCGCTTTATATTGATGAAAGTGCTGTAAGACGCGACAAAAACGGTGAAAAAAGTCTTCCCGATAAGAGGCTTTACAAAATGTTAAATTCCGGCGATGATACACTTTTCAAGGATTGGACTCCTGAAATCCGCGTATCGCAAATAAAGGATGGGCTAAACGAAATTTTAAGGCGTATTGAATTCGGCACAGGACTTGCCTATGGCACTATTTCCAACATAGAAAACATAGACAGAACGGCAGAAGAATTCCGTGCGTCAAAGCAGAGAAGTTATACGCATATATGCGATATTCAGACATCTATAAAGAGCGGACTTTATGAACTTGTATATGCGATGGATGCGCTTACAGATTTGTATGAACTTGCTCCAAGCGGAGAATTCTATCTTTCTTTTGACTTTGATGACAGCATTATTGCAGACAGAAAGACAGAATTTGAAGAGAAAATGCGTCTTTTGGAAAAAGAAATCATAAGTCCATGGGAGATGCGCGCGTGGTATTTCGGCGAAGAGGAGCAAAAAGCAAAAAAGAACCTTTTAGGACTTCAAAGAAAGGAAGAAGGATATGAAAAAAAAGGAAATTGAAAAGATTTTTCCAAATGTGACAGATGGGCAGTTAAAAGAGCTTGAAACGCTCGAAAAAGAAGCTTATGAAAAAGGGAAAAAAGAAACAGAGGAGCTTTATAAAAAGTCTGAGCTTGAAAGGCTTATAAACGACGGAATTGCAAAGTCGGGAGCTAAGAATGTAAAAGCGGTAAAGGCGCTTTTAGAGCTTGAAAAAATCGGCTTATCAGATGGTAAAATGAGCGGACTTTCCGAGCAGATAGAAGAGCTTAAAAAAAGTTGTGGCTATCTTTTTGATGCAGAGGAGAAAAAGCCGCATTTTACAGCGCAGAATAAGGGTGCGAAGGAGCTTACAAAAAAGAGCTTTGAAGCCCTTGGCTACAAAAAAAGATTAAAACTTTTCCTTGAAAATCCCGCACTTTACAAGCAGCTTCAAGAAAGATAAAAATCAAAAAATTTTGGCTCCAAAAGTGAGCAGAAAGGCTATGGTAAAAATATGGCATTGACAAAAATAAGTGATTTGGTAAATCCTAAGGTAATGGCGGATATGATTTCCGCAAAGATTGAAAAGAAAATTGTGGTAGCGCCTTTTGCAAAGGTTGACGACAGCTTAACAGGCGTTGCAGGCGATACAATTGTAGTTCCGCAGTATTCCTATATAGGCGATGCGGATGATGTTGCAGAGGGCGTTGCGGTAGGAACAACAAAGCTTGTTACAACTACCACAGAGGCGACCATTAAAAAGGCTATGAAGGCTGTTGAGCTTTCAGATGAGGCAGTTTTGTCCGGATACGGAAACCCAATAGGCGAAACAAATAATCAGCTTGCTATGGCTATTGCAGCAAAGGTTGACAATGACGCTATGGACGCACTTTTGACGGCTTCTTTGGAATATGATGCAGGCGGCATTATATCCTATGACGGCATAATTGACGCAATTGATAAATTCGGCGAGGAATCAAATTGCAGAAAGGTCATTTTCGTACATCCGTCGCAGCTTACCCAACTCCGTCACGATGAGGATTTCATTTCAAGAGAAAAGTATATGGGCGATGTTTCGGTAACAGGCGAAATCGGAATGATTGCAAATACTATTGTTGTTCCGTCAAAAAAGGTACCGCTTGAGGACGGCTACTACACATGTCCTATCGTTAAGCTTTCAGAAGACAAAGAATGTGAAGATGAAACACCGGCTCTTACAATTTATTTAAAGAGGGACACAAATGTTGAAACTGAAAGACAGACCTTAAAGCGTGTTACAGATATTTCGGTTGATAAATTCTATACAGTTGTTCTTTCAAATGAAGGCAAGGTTGTTCTTGCAAAATTTGCAGAAAACGCCCCTGCCGTCGAAGCAGATTCTAACTTATAGGAGGCTTTTATATGATAGTGGGATTTTATGACAGAACCTATGCAAATGAGGCAAAAATTCCGCTTGAAAGCTTTTACTTATGGGAAAAGCGTGCAATAGCGGCTCTAAACCGCTTTACGACACGCGATATTACCGAGTCCCCCGACGAAGATGTGAAAATGTGTATTTGCGAAGTCGCTGAATTCCTATATGAAAAGGCGAGAAGAAGCGGAATTGTATCGGAGAACAACGATGGTTACAGCGTACGCTTTGAAAAGGGGAATACAGACGAAGGCATTTATGAAATTGCAGCACGATGGCTTTCAAAAAGCGGACTTTTATTTAGGGGTGTTGTAGTATGATTACCCAATCTTTCGCAACCGTCTGGCATGACGGGAAAAGATGTATTTTTCCTATATTATCTGCAAAAATGGTATCTTCAATTGATAAGAACGGAATAAAGCAAAAAGGTTTTTTTGACAGCAGCACATGCCTTCTGCGAATTTTTACAAAAACTGAATTGGAGATTTCCATAGGTGATTTTGTCAGACTTGGAAAACATTGCGGTGAAGCTGACAGAGCCGAGGATTTTAAAGTGATGAAAATTTGCAATAATCTAAGGGGGACAACACCGCATTATAAGCTGGTGTGTGAAAAATAAATGAGTATAATTGAGAGCTTAAAAAACTATCTTGCCACCTGTCCTGAGCTTTCGGATAAGGAGATAAATATAAATTATTTATCACAAAAACCGGACAGCTTTACGATTAGCAATGTGGCAAAAGACCCGATAGTGAAGCGCTATGTAAGCGGCGAAACGATAAGGCAGTATTGCTTTTTACTTGTAGGCAGAATTGCTTATGATGGGGACTTAGAATCAAATCTTGCAATTTCGGATTTTTTTGAGATATTTGAAAATTGGATTTTTGCACAAAATGAAGCAAAGGTATTTCCTGATTTTAAGGATATGGAGTTGGTCCCGATAGCAATTGAGGTTACAAAGGGCGGAGAAGTTCTGGATACCGCAAGGACTTCTGCAAGAATTCAGTTTGAGCTGAGGCTGCTTTATAAGGGTAAAAATTAGAGATTTGCCTGCATTTTGCGGGCAGAAAGGAAAAAAGTTATGATAAAAAGAAGTGAAAAGCTGGCATTTATGCAGGTCACGGAAGACGGAAATGAAGTTTACAGAAGAATGACTGAATTTACAGAGCTTTCCGTATCGAAAAATCCAAAGGAATATTCACGAAAATATGTTGACGAAAGTAGCGAAAGAAATGCCGTTATAGGATACTCGCCTGCAATATCATATAAAATGGATTACGATCCCGAAAATTCTGTGCATAAAGAATTTGCGCAAATCGCAGACCGGGAACTGATAGGCGAAGATGCAGTTAAAAACATTGTTATTGTAGATTTGACAACTGCCAATTCAAATGGTATCGCAAGCGCTGTAAAAAGGGCATTTTCGATTATTCCTGCATCGGAGGGCGATGACAGCGATACATATACTTTAAGCGGAAATATGAAAGCTTCGGGAGAAATAGTTTTTGGAGAGGCTGAGTCTTCCGATGATTGGCAGACAATAACCTTCACCGAAGCAGAGTAAACAAAGATGTGCTAAAAAAGGAGCAAGAATGAATATAATTACCGATGCGCTCTGTGACAGCGTTGAATTTAAAGGGAAAATATATCCAGTAAAAACAGATTTTAAGGTATGGCTCAAATTCCACCAGATAGTAACAGACAAAAGTAAAAATTCCGCCGAAAAGTCCACATCTTGCATACTTTGCTGTTTTGATTCTAAAAGGTGCAAAAGGCTGCCTGACACCTTGGAAGATACAATGGAAGTGCTTTTTAAGTTTTTTGCCGCTGCAAGCAGCAATAAAAATGGCAAAAAGCGAAAAAAGTGTAAAAAGGTTTTTGATTTTACCGAAGACTCTGAGTATATTTATTCCTCATTTTTTCAGGAATATGGCATAGACCTTGCGAAAACCAATATGCATTGGTACAGCTTTCTTGCTCTTTTAAACGGTCTTTCCGAAAACACAAGGCTTGGAAAGATTATTGCATGGCGAAGCGTTGATTTGTCCAAAATAGAGGACCCGAAAAGACGCGATTTTTATCGCAGGATGAAGGATTTATATAAACTGGAATCGGGTGATGAGCGTCTTACAGAGGTTAACATAGCAGATGAACTAAGCAGGGCATTTTAGCTTTGCCATGCATATATGCACATCTTGGAAAGAGGAAAAAATGAATAACTTATTTGAATTTACTTCGGAGATTAAAGAGAAAATAAAAGGCTGGTCAAAAAAACTGTTAGCTGAAATGAAATCGTCTCTATCCTTGGGTACGGAAAACTCACCGCTTCGTAATGAAGTTGGAAAGTATATTGCTTTGGATACTGCATCAGGGCTTGCAGAAAACGGCAAAGAGGTAGTAAAGGCGTTTTCCGCGGCTCTTGATAAGCTAAAATATGCACGAAGCCTCGATTTAATAAGTGAAGATGATTATTATACCGGTCTTGAACGGTTAAGGGACAGATATTTTTCAAAAGGGACTCAA
>DMLG01000042.1 GCA_003453455.1 Clostridiales bacterium | reverse complement strand
TATAGAAAAATAAGAAATACTGCAAGGTATATTCTTTCAAATATCAACGATTTTGACCCAAATACCGATATGATAGGATATGATGAGCTTTTGGAAATTGACAAATGGGCGCTTATGAAGCTTAATGATGTTGTCAAAAATTCCGTAAAATCATATGAGGAATATGAATTCCATACTTTCTATTCAGGAATTTTGAATTTCTGCATAGTTGATATGAGTAATTTCTATCTTGATATTTTGAAGTCAAGGCTTTACACCGAAAAGCCCGACTCAAAAGAACGCCGCTCAGCACAGAGCGCAATGTTCATTATTCTTGACTCATTAGTAAAACTGCTTGCACCTGTTCTTGCGTTTACCGCAGAAGAAATATGGGCATTTATGCCTCATTTTAAGGAAGATGACAGAGAGAGCGTTATGTTAAACCGTATGCCGAAAGCAAACGAAAAGTATGAAAATGCCAAGCTTTCGGAAAAATGGGATAAACTTATCGCAGTAAGAAATGATGTAAACCGCGCATTGGAGCCTGCAAGAAACGAGAAAATCATAGGTAAATCGTTAGACGCAGAAGTTACCGTTTATGCCGGCGGTGAGATGTATGATTTCCTTAAAGACAATGAAAAGGATTTGGCAGAAATATTTATAACATCAAAAGCATTTGTCGATAAAGCAGAAAATGCAGGAGAAGTATTCTCAGGCGACACTGTAAAGGTACAGGTGGTGCCGAGCAAATATGAAAAGTGTGGCAGATGCTGGGTGAGGTCGGAAACAGTAGGCACAATAGACGGTTTTGACGGAATTTGTGCAGACTGTGTAAAAAAACTTACAAAGTAACACAAAAATTTTAAAAAGAAAAGGTAATAAAAGCCTTTTCTTTTTTATTTATTTATGATAAAATGGAAGCGTTAGAAAAAATAGAAAGGATAATGCATATAATGCGTTTAGAAGATAGAAAATGGGCGGCTCTTGGGAGCGTGCTTATACTGGCAGACCAAATTGTGAAATTCCTTGTTTGCCGGAACTTGTCACAATCGGATAGCGTGGTAATAATACCGCATATTTTAAACTTTATATATGTCAAAAATACGGGTGCAGCATTTAGTATGTTTTCAGACAAAACTCTGGTTTTGGGAATTATTTCTATAATTTTTTGCATCCTTGTTCTGCTTTTCTGGTATTTTAAAAAGCCATCGCACCCACTTTTAAAGTTTGCGCTTACGCTTTTATTTGCGGGCGCCTTGGGGAATGCAATCGACAGAATATTAAGAGGGTTTGTAGTTGATTTTATCGAAACATCATTTATAAAATTCCCCGTATTTAATGTGGCGGATATTTGTATTACCATAGGTACTGTGTTTTTGATGGTATATCTCTTATTTTTTGATAAGGACGGTCATAAAAATGGAGAAACTGTTAATTGAGGTACAAAATCCGCAAAATTTTCGCATAGATAAATATATAAGCGAAAATGCAGAGGATATTTCAAGAAGTTTTGCAGCAAAATTGCTTTCCGAGGGCAGAGTTTTCGTAAAAGGAAAGGCTGTAAGTAAAAATTACAGACCGCAAAACGGTGAAATTATAGAAATATCCGTGCCTGAGCCTGAAAGTCTTGATATTTTACCCGAAAATATACCGCTTGATATAGTTTATGAGGATGAATTTTTAGCAGTTATAAATAAGCCGCAGGGAATGGTAGTTCACCCCGCAGGCGGAAACATGAGCGGAACGCTTGTAAATGCGCTCCTTTACCATTTCGGTGATAATCTTTCTGCTATAAACGGAGTAATACGCCCGGGAATTGTGCATAGAATAGACAAGGACACATCGGGACTTTTGGTAGTTGCAAAAACCAATGAAGCACATTTGTCGCTATCGCAGCAGCTCAAAGAAAAAAAGGCTAACAGACGGTATCTTGCGATTGTTCACGGTAATTTACGGGAGGGCGGAACTGTTGATAAACCTATCGGACGCCACCCCAAAGACAGAAAAAAGATGGCGGTAGTAATGGGCGGAAGAAATGCCGTAACTCATTACAGCGTTTTGGAAAACTTCCGGGACAGCTCGCTTTTAGAATGTGTTTTGGAGACGGGCAGAACACATCAGATAAGGGTGCATATGGCATCAATAGGACATAGCATTGTAGGCGACCCGCTCTATGGTACGCGGAAGGAAAAAATAAAGACAAACGGACAGCTGCTTTTTGCGAAAACAATAGGTTTCAATCATCCGAAAAGTGGCGAATATATGGAATTTTCGGCGGCAATCCCCGATTATTTTGAGAAAATTTTAGAAGATTTAAGAAGAGGTGTTTTAGTTGGCAGATAAGAAAAAGGTTTGTGTTATTTTTGGCGGACAATCGCCCGAACACGATATTTCCTTAAAATCAGTCACTTCGGTTATAAATAATTTAGATAAGAATAAATATGACATAATAAAAATAGGAATAACCGCAAGCGGAAAGTGGTACTTGTATGAAGGGGCAACTGAAAAAATTGAGAGCGGCCGCTGGGAAGAGGAAACGGGCTTTTTGAAAAAAGCCATAATTTCACCCGACAGCACCGATAAAGCCATTTTTGTATTTGAAGGGGATAAGTTTTATAAGATATATCCTGATATAGTATTTCCCGTACTTCACGGAAATAACGGCGAGGATGGGACTATTCAGGGGCTTTTGGAGCTTGCAGACATAAAGTATGTAGGCATGGGCGTCTTAGGCTCGGCTGTTGGAATGGATAAATCCTTTGCAAAAGTTGTTTTTAAGGAAGCAGGGATTCCGCAGGCAGACTGGGTTTTGGTAAGGACGGAAAATGATGCGAAGGAATACATAGAAACTATTGAAAGAAAGCTTGGATATCCGTGTTTTGTTAAGCCGTGCAGTACAGGCTCATCGGTGGGCGTCGGAAAAGCGCATAACAGAGAGGAACTCATCCTTGCACTTTCCGAGGCGGCAAAATTTGATAGAAAAATACTTGTTGAGGAGTATATAAAAGGTCACGAGGTGGAATGTGCCGTTTTAGGAAATACAGCGCCAAAAGCGTCAGAAGTGGGTGAAATAATGCCGACAGTTGAGTTTTATGATTTTGACGCAAAATATAACGATAATTCAACTGTTTTACAAATTCCCGCCAAAATTCCTGATGAGACGAGAGAAAAAATACGCAAGCTTTCACTTCGTGCGTTCTCTGCAATAGACGGTCAGGGTCTTGCAAGAGTGGACTTTTTTGTAAGATTTGATGATGGCGAAGTGGTCTTAAATGAGATAAATACAATGCCGGGCTTTACAAATATAAGTATGTATCCAAAACTATGGGATGCAAAAGGTGTCGGGTACGGAGAACTTTTAGATGAGCTTATAAATCTCGGCGAAAAAAGGGTAAAGTGATGGATAACAGAAGTATAGGTGTTTTTGACTCAGGACTTGGAGGACTTACAGCAGTAAAGCAGATTATGCAGGAGCTTCCCAAAGAGGGTATAGTCTATTTTGGTGATACAGGGAGAGTTCCTTATGGTTCAAGGTCAGAGGAAACAATTATTAAATACTCAAAAAACGACATAAATTTCCTTTTAAGTAAAGATGTTAAGGTGATTGTCGTGGCTTGCGGAACAGTGAGCTCGGTAGCACTGCCTGTTCTTCAAAAAATAGCGCCTGTACCTGTTATAGGTGTTTTAGAGGCGGCATCAAATGCCGCAATGTGTGCAACTAAAAATAACAAAATCGGTATAATCGGAACATGCGGAACGATAAAAAGCGGCGCATATGAAAGGTTTATAAAGGGTAAAAATGCGGACATTATGACATTTTCCAAGGCTTGTCCGTTATTTGTTCCGCTTGTTGAAAACGGGCATTTTGATACGATGGTCGCAGAGCTTGTTACAGAGGAGTATCTGACAAGTATAAGAGAAAGCGGTGTAGATACACTTATTTTAGGCTGTACACATTATCCGCTTTTAAAAAATACGATTGCGAGATTTATGGGACCTTCGGTCACCTTGATTGATGCAGGGGCAGAGGTCGCAAAGGAAACAAAACGCATTCTTCAAGAGGAAGATATTTGCGCAAGTATGGATAAACAAGATAGATACAGCTACTATGTGAGCGATAATGTCGACGGTTTTGAAACACTTGGCGGAATATTTTTGGAAGAAACTATTTGCGGAAAAGTGGAGAAAATTGACATTGAAAAATACTGAACAATGTGCTAACATATCCCTTGTAACCGTAAGGGATTTACAAGGAACGCAGGATAGGTCGGAGCTTTGCGTGCAAGGCGGTTTTTATGACAAAGACGGCATATATTATCTGACTTATACGGAAGATGCCGTAACAGGACCGGGAGATGCACGCGTCTTTCTTAAAATTTCAAAAGATAGTGTAGAAATACGCAGAATGGGAGAATTTAAGACGGTCATACGCTATCGGCAGGGAGAAATAACCGATACCCTCTATGAAACCCCTTTCGGGAAAATGGATATAAAAATACGGACAAGCAAAATAGTGAATAAACTTTCGGAAAAGGGCGGAACTCTTAAAATATTTTATACGCTTATTACAGGCGGAGAAGATGTAAAAAATGAGATTACGCTCGATATTGAACTAAGGAGTGAAGAGAATGAAGTTTAAAAGATTTTTTGCGGCTATGCTGTGCTTTATACTTCTTATTTCGCAGACGGCTTTTGCCGCAGCGGATGCAGAATATGAAAAAATAGAACAGATTTTAAATTATGCGTCAAATCTGTATATTGACGATTCCGTGACGAGTTCGGATATTTGGAAAAGCGCGGTAAAAAAACTGATAGAAACTAATCCTGATTTGGCAAATCAGTTTATAAAAGAGGCTTTTGAAAGTCTTGATGATTACAGCGAATTCTATACGGCGGAAGAGTATAAACTTTTCAAAAAAAATATAGATCATATAGTTTATGGCATAGGTGTTATCATACAACAAAAGGACGATTATGTAACGGTTGTGAATGTTTTAGAAGGCGGAGCCGCAGAAAAAGCGGGAGTTATGGAAGGTGACCGTATAGCAAGAGTTGACGGAGTGGATGTTAAGGGCGAAAGCATTGACAAGGTGCAGGATTTGGTCGTAGGTGAACTTGACACCGAGGTCACAGTTACATTCCTTCGCGGCGACCGTGAAATCGAGTACACAATGAAACGCGGTGAGGTTAAGGGCGAAACGGTTGCATATGCGGTTTTAGAAGGCGATATTGCATACCTTAAAATAGCTACTTTTTCGGCGGATACAGATAAAGAAGTTGATAGAGCATTAGATGAATTAGATAAACAAGGCATAAAGAATATAATTCTTGATTTGCGCGATAACCCGGGCGGATACCTTGATTCTGCCGTGAATGTTGCATCATTCTTTGTCCCTGAGGGAGTTATAGTCAGCACAGTTTACAGAAGTGAATGGGAAAATGAAGTCTTTTATTCAAAATTGAAAGAAACAAGATATAAACTTGCGGTTTTGGTAAACGAAAACACAGCATCGGCAGCAGAGGTTTTGGCAAGCGCAATACAAGATAGCGGGGCAGGAATTTTAATCGGAAAAAAAACTTATGGCAAAGGTGTAATCCAGCAGATGTTTGAAATCTGGGACGGTTGTGCGTTTAAGATAACCACAGGGAAGTACTTCACAAGAAACGGCGAAGATATAAACGGAAACGGAATAAAACCTGATGAGGATATAGCAAATACTACTAAAAAAATTGATTTGTCTCGCTATAAGGTATTTGATTATACAAATAAACCGTCTGTCGGTGTAAATTCTGTAAATACTGTTGCGGCGAAGGAAAGACTTAGAATACTTGGATACTATCAGGGTGAGGCAAGCGACTATTTTGACAATGCGCTTTTTGATGCTGTTTGCAGTTTCCAGGAGGAGAATGGACTATTCCCATACGGAGTTTTGGATATTTCAACACAGAAAAAAATCCAAGAAGAATTTTCGCTTGTGGATGAAAAGGTAGATAATCAGCTTATCAGGGCATATGGATATTTTGGCGGCAAACCTGATAACCTCTATAAGTAATAAAAAATCGCATAAAAAAACAAAGGAGAAATTGGGAAATGTACAAGAATTTTTTTGATGAATTAAAAGAGTATGATACGGAGGTTTATTCTGCTTGTAACAACGAGCTTTTGCGTCAGCAGCATAACATTGAGCTTATAGCTTCTGAGAACATAGTGTCAAAGGCTGTTTTGCTTGCAGCAGGTACGCCGCTTACAAACAAGTATGCGGAGGGGTATCCAAATCACAGATACTATGGCGGCTGTCAATATGTCGATGTTGTAGAGGACATTGCAAGGGAGCGTGCAAAGAAGATTTTTGGAGCAGAGCATGCAAATGTCCAGCCACACAGCGGTGCAAGCGCAAATCTTGCTGTATTTTTTGCACTTTTACAACCGGGTGATACCGTAATGGGTATGAATTTGGCGCACGGCGGACATCTTTCGCATGGCTCACCCGTTAATATCTCGGGAAAATACTTCAATATTGTGCCGTACGGAGTGGATGATGAAACCGGCAGGATTGATTATGACAAAATGCGTGAAATTGCCTTAGAATGTAAGCCAAAACTTATTTTGTCGGGCGCAAGTGCATATCCGAGAGTGATTGAATTTGATAAAATCAGGGCAATCTGTGATGAAGTTGGCGCATATATGATGGTTGATATAGCACATATTGCAGGACTTGTTGCAGCAGGGCTTCATCCGAACCCCGTACCCATTGCGGATGTTGTAACAACAACAACTCACAAAACTTTGAGAGGTCCAAGGGGCGGACTTATTCTTTGCAAGGAAAAGTATGCAAAGGATATTGATAAAGCGATTTTCCCCGGAACACAAGGCGGACCTCTTATGCATATAATTGCCGCAAAAGCGGTAGCTTTTGGCGAGGCGCTTAAAAACGAATTCTGCGAGTATCAAAAACAAATCGTTAAAAATGCCGCATATCTTGCAAATGCGCTAAAAGAAAAGGGAATAAAACTCGTTTCAGACGGAACGGATAATCATCTTATGCTTTTAAATCTCATTGACACAGGAATTACGGGTAAGGAACTTCAAATACGCCTTGATGAAGTGCATATTACAGCAAACAAAAATACTATACCAAATGACCCGCAAAGCCCGTTTGTCACAAGCGGACTGCGCATAGGAACGCCTGCCGTTACTACAAGGGGATTTAAAGAGGCAGAGATGGGTATGATTGCCGACTGGATTTACGATGTTATCTTCAATTTTGATAGTTCAAAGGAGCGTATAACAAAAGAGGTTATTGCACTTTGCGAAAAATATCCGATTTATTGAGGTGAATAAAAATGCCAAGACCAAAGACGAAAGATGAACTGCTTTTGGCAGCAGAGGATAATTACAAAAAGCTTCTTGATATTATAGACGGTATGTCGGAAGAGGAACTTTCTACCCCTTTTGATTTCTCGAAAGACAAAAGTAAAAAGGAGGCACATTGGCTAAGAGATAAGAATTTGCGTGATGTGCTTGCGCATCTTTATGAATGGCATCAGCTTTTGATTAAATGGGTTAATGAAAACCAAAAAGGAAATAATATACCATTTTTGCCGGAGCCGTATAATTGGAAAACTTATGGGGATATGAATGTCGGTTTTTGGGAAAAACATCAAAACACAAGTCTTCAAACCATAAAAAGTATGTTCCAAAAATCCCATAAAGATGTGGTTTCGCTAATTAAATCTTTTCAAGACGAGGAATTGTTCGAAAAGGGGAAATATAAATGGGTTGGAGGTACGGTGCTTGGCTCATATTTTGTCAGTACCACTTCAAGTCATTACGATTGGGCTATTAAGAAGCTGAAAGCGCATAAGAAGAACTGCGCATAAACTTAGGACTTATCGGAATGTTGACAATGAAGAAAAATATGATATAATTAAAATAGTATGTGCTAATGGGAGGTTGGTAAATTTGAATACGAATGACAAAAAGGTGCCAGAAGTAGTTATAAAGCGGCTTCCCAGGTATTACAGATATTTAGACGAGCTTGATAAAGAGGGCAAAACGCGTATTTCATCAACGGCACTCAGCAAAAAAATGGGCGTAACCGCAAGTCA
>DMLG01000158.1 GCA_003453455.1 Clostridiales bacterium | reverse complement strand
CGGCCGTTCTTGGTAGAACCCATACCTTTTTTATGAGCCATTTAATAACACCTCAGCTTTCAGTTTGATTTAATATGCTGATTAAGCATTGATAGATTCGATAGTCAATTTTGTATAAGGCTGTCTGTGACCTTTTTTAGAACGCTCGTTCTTTTTTCTCTTCATTTTGAAGACATAAATCTTTTTAGCCTTACCCTGTTTTAAAACCTTTGCAGTTACCTTTGCACCGCTAATTACAGGTGCTCCGAAGTTTGCGGTTTCACCGTCGCCTGTTGCCAAAACCTTGTCAAAAGTAACAGTCTCACCCTCAGGAGCGTCAAGCTTTTCAACAAATATAACGCTGCCTTCTTCAACCTTATACTGCTTTCCGCCTGTCTCAAAAATTGCGTACATAGTGTTACACCTCCTTATAACATGAAGTCACGCCGATGTCGGTACCCAAAAGGGATTTATAACCGAGCTATCATGCGGATACCGAAAAATTATACCACGAAAAATCTACAATGTCAACATTTTTTTGGTATTTTCGTAAATTTTCTTCATTGTGAGCGAATCCTCTGCTTGTGTTCCGCTTGATTCGCATATTATTGTAGGAGCAAGATTTCTTTTTGCTATAATTTCCGCCACCGGCTCAAATTCAGGGCCATATACGGTGTCGGCAAAGGTCAGGTGTTTCTTTTCTCCTCCTGCTGTAAACTCAATCTTGCTGAAATGGCTATGGAAAACTTTTTCTCTTTCCTCACCAAGCTTATTTTTTATTTCGTCGAATATTACCGCAAAATCAGAAACCGTTTTAAGTCCGCCAAGAGTTCTTGCATTCAAATGCCCAAAATCTATACACGGCAGGAAGCTGTCATCAATTCTACAAAGCTCCATAACTTCATATAAGTCGCCCAGCTGATTGATTTTGCCCATTGTTTCAATACAAAGACGAATATTTTGAAGTCCGTTTTCAAGCATTTTTTCACGCGCTATGGCAAGCGTTTTTTTTGCATAAGAAAGCGCCTCATTGCGTGAAAGTCCGCATAAAGCGCCGCTATGTACAACAACGCGCTCACCGCCTAAATACACGGCAAGCTTTGCCGACTGCAAAATATAATTAACGCTTCCCATGCGTTTTTGCTCGTCATTTGTGGCAAGATTGATGTAATACGGCGAGTGAACGCTCATAATTATGCCGTTTTTCCGCGCCTCATCTGCAATCTTTTCAGCTGTTTTCTGTCCGCACCGCACGCCGTTTCCGCATTGATATTCATACGCATCAAGCCCAAAATCAGAAAGCCACCCGGGCATCTGTTCAGATGCCTTATTTCCGTCTTTATAAAAGCTGTCGCTGTTTCCAGCAACTCCGAATATTGCTTGCATATTAAATTCCTATCCTTTGTAATTTTTTAAAACTTTGCGTTCAAAATATCGTTTAAACCCGAAAAATGGCGTTTCCTTTGCCTCAATGGGATTTACCATGACTGTTTTAATCCCTGCCCTTTTGCCTGCGCAAATGTCGGTAAAAATCTGATCCCCAACCAGTAGCGTTTCCTCTTTTTTTGCGCCCATTTTTGACATGGCACGCCTTACACCCACCGAAAACGGCTTTAAGGCACTGCTTACAAACGGTGCATTAAAATCTTTTGCAAAAAGTTCCACCCTTTTTTTATGATTATTTGAAACAAATGCAAACTTTATACTGTTTTTTAAGAGCATATCAAGGAAATTCCTTGCTCTTTTATCAGCGCTTGCCGTTTTATAGCTAACAAGCGTGTTATCTATATCAAGCACTGCAAAATTTATGTTATTTTCTTTTAAAAAATCCGCAGATATATCATCTATTGAATTAAACCGAAAATCAGGGTAAAATTTTTCAAACATTGCTTCCTCCGTTTTTAAAAGTAAAGCCGTCTTGCTAAAAGCAAAACAGCTTTTTATTTTATTGAACAAGCGCAGGCACATAAATCGCGCGGCAAAGCGGTTTAATACTATCTGGCGACCAGATAAATACCCTTGACGGCGAGCTGTTATCATAGATTAGCGGCGTAAAGTTATAACTGCCACCAATAGTCATGTTTTCAGGAATTACACACTTATTTGCCATTAATGCACCATTTTCATCATAAGATGTCAATATCTGTCTGATTATAATAGGTTCTTCTGTAAAAACCATTATCGCATTATATACCACAGGTTCAGACTCTTCTGTTTGTTTATATTCATACAAAAAGGAATCTGTTGTAAGAATATCCGTCAGAAGTGTGCTGTCTGTGCGGAGTGTATATCCAAGGTCTATGTTATATGCTCCGTCACTGTACGATATCAGATATGCATATCTCAAATTGAAGATATGTCCTTGTGAATACTTACTATCGTAACAGTTCACCTCTTGATTTGTATAAAAAGCCCAGTCATATATGGGCTGATCATTTCCGTCATACTTAAAATGGTCTGACGCAAACTCGCTGTCCGTTTTTAAGAAATATCCGTGCCACGCACTTTGTATCGGTGTTTCTTCGTTATAATCAATATCATCCCATGTTAGGTCAATATGATACCAGTTTCCGTCAATTTTTACTACATTCCAAATATGCGCAATATTATCAGAACTGCAAAAGCTAGTTTCAATGATTTCCTCCGTTGTTCCTCTTTCCTCTTTCAGTTCCTTATTCAGTTTATCATAAATTGCCTTTAATGCCATAGCATACCCCTGGCAAACACCCATATTATTGGCGAACATATTGTATGCCGTACGCGCATAATTGCATGAAATACCGTTTGTCTGTTCATTATTCAGCCCCTCGGTGTCATACACATTATTTGCGCATAAAAGGTCATGAATTACAACCATTTTACCGACAACATCATTAGAAGGAATATCTCGTACAGCTTCAAGATAGTTGTTTATTTCATTGTCCATCATTTCAACTGCTGATTGTTCGTCCTCCTCCGATATGTAATATTCCGGCGAAAAACTACCTATATACAAATTACCCTCATTGTCCTGCGCAATATTACAATTATACGGGTTATCATAAACTAAAATATCATAATTATTAAACAGTACCGTTCTCAATATTGTATGAAAATTATCTAAACTTATATAAGTACTCTGCTTTTCTTCATCAAATTCGTAGTATGCTCTGACTTCATATGTAGGGTATAAAACTATATTCTTCTCATGATTTTTCATCTGCTCTTCAAGGTACTCATATACATTTTGTGTGGGCGCAGACTTCAAGTTGAACCTTCCTCTTGAAGAAGACTTAATCGATACATCCAATTGCATAGGCTTATCGGGCAAAAATCCTCCCATATGTTTTTGCGATTCACCTTTACACAAACTTCCTTCAATTCCGATTGCAGGTATGTTTTCCGCTTTTGCCGATACAATGCCTAATAATGTAGGAAAAATCAATGATAACGATAACACAAATGATAATGCTTTTTTCACCGTTTTCCTCCTTTTGTGACTCTATCTCACCATTTCCAAAACAAGCGAATAAATCTTGGCAAGTGCATCCCGTTTAGCAAGTTTTCCTGCATTTTCGCTCATTTTTTGCAGATTTTTGCTATCATCTAACATTTTTTTAATTGTATCATACAAAATTTCCGATGTCAAACAATTTTCGGTAATCACCTTTGCTGCTCCATTTTTTTCAAATTCGCGTGCATTCTGCTCCTGGTGATTTCTTACAACATTGGGAGATGGTATCAAAACAGACGGTTTTTTTGCAGCCGCAATTTCCGAAACAGTTATTGCGCCCGCTCTTGACACCACAATATCGCAAGCCGCCAAAACCTCATTCATATTATTGATATAAGGTACAACTTTTGTGCCTTCGGGGAGTTTTATCCCCTCATCCTTAATCCTTTTTAAAATATTTTCATAATTTCTGTCACCCGTGCCGAAAAGTATGTCCATATCGTGTCCGTCTGTCATTTTCAGTAACCCGAGCATAGTTTCATTTATTTTGGCAGCGCCTAAACTTCCCCCAAAAACAAGCACAAAGGGTTTATCGGAAAGACCGAGTTTTTTTCTTGCCGCCGCCTTATCGGTATGCAAAAGCTCCTCGCGTATCGGATTTCCCGTAACAACGCATTTTCCCTTGCATTTTAAGTGTTCCTTTGTTTCATCAAAGCTTATGGCAACAAAGGACGCAAACTCTTGCGAACCTTTTACCGTAAATCCGGGATATACATTCTGTTCGTGAATTAAAGACGGTATTCCAAGCTTATGCGCCGCCATCATTACAGGTCCTGACACATAGCCGCCTGTGCACACAACCGCATCAGGCGCAAAATCTTTCAAAATTTTTATACAGTCGCGTTTTGCCTTTTGAAGTTTCATAAGCACCGACACATTTTTTAAAAGATTTTTCCTGTCAAGTCCGCACACATCCACATATTTTATGTTATATCCTGCCTTTGGGACAAGTTTTTTTTCAAGGCCTCTCTCAGTTCCGATAAAGAGTGCCTCAAAATTATCATCACGCTCTTTAATATAGTTAGAAATTGAAATGGCAGGATTTATATGTCCTGCCGTTCCGCCGCCTGCAAAAATAATTTTCATATTTGTTCCCTTTCATTTAAAGCCGATTTCGTGCATTTCTCGATACATTAAGCACTACGCCCATTTCCATTAAAAGCATCATCATTGCCGTTCCGCCATAGCTGAAAAACGGAAGCGTTACACCCGTATTCGGCACAGATGATGTGACTACCGCAACATTTAAAATTGTCTGTATTGCAATCTGTGACATTATTCCTATTGTCAAAAGCATCCCAAAAGCATCAGGTGCTTCAAGCGCAATTTTTATGCCCCGTATTACAAGACCTGCAAATAAAAGTATTATAAATACCGCACCAACAAAGCCCAATTCTTCGCTTACAATGGAAAAAATGAAATCGTTATACGGTTCGGGAAGATAGGAATATTTTTGCATACTCTGACCTAAACCTCTTCCGAAAACTCCGCCGGAGCCAATGGCATAAAGTGACTGAATTATCTGATATCCCCTTCCCTGTGGGTCGTCAAATGGGTGCAAGAAGCTTATCAGTCTTGCAGCTCGTGACGGTATCAATAGCGCAACCGCCGTTCCGCCTCCTAAGAGTGCTGCGCCGCCCAAAAAAACATATTTCATACTTGCTCCGCCGATAATTAAAAGGCATATTGCTATACCTGCTATAACTATCGCACCGCTTAAATGTGTTTCAAGCATAATAGGTGCGACTATCGCAAGTAGCCAAAGTCCGTATTTCATAAGTCCCTCAAATTTAGTAAGGTCGTACCGCCTTTCCGATATGCTCGACGCAAAGAACAACGCTATTAAAAACTTAACAAGCTCTGTCGGCTGAAAATCTGTAAAGCCAAGACTTATCCAGCGCCGTGAGCCGTTTCTCTCTATACCGATATGCGGTATAAGAACAAGTATTAAAAGCACTATGCCGACCAAAATGCCAACATTTGCATATTTTTTATAGGTATGATAATCAATAAAGGAAATAGCATACATAAATACTATTCCCAAAGCCGTAAAAATGAATTGGCGTATAAAAAAATAGTAGCTTTTTCCAAATTTTATATTAGCCGCAGGCGTTGATGCTGAAAGCAGCATAACGAGCCCTATTATTGTCAGAACAACTGTAAGAAGCAAAAAGGTATAGTCTATCTCGCCAATGCTGTTTGAACGCTTGCGTATTGCTGATAAAATGCTGTTTTTTCTGTTATTCTTTTTTTTGACCGCCTTTTTTCTGCCCCCTTTGGCACTCTTTTTAGGCGGATTATCTGAATGAAGAGCCTTTATCGCCACCTTTTTACCCCCTCTTTATCAAACACCTGCATACGGCAGTACCGCCGCTATCCCTATTATACACAACAAAATCGTAACCGCCGTAAATACGCCTACTATTTTATTTTCTTTCCAACCGCACATCTCAAAATGATGATGTATCGGCGTCATTTTGAAAACTCTCTTCCCTGTCAGCTTAAAACTCGTGACCTGTATGATAACCGAAAGTGTTTCAAAAAGGTAAACAAATCCCACAATTATCAGTATAAGCGGCATTTTAAGTCCGACTGCAAGTACCGAAATGCTTCCACCTAAAAACAGTGAGCCTGTATCACCCATAAACATTTTTGCAGGGTGTGCATTAAATATCAAAAACGCCATACAACCACCCAAAACAGCAAGCGCATACCACATAGAATCCAAATCCGAAAAGAGGACGGCTGATATAACGAAAAACAGCGAAACAAAAGCAGTTATACTTGTTGCAAGTCCGTCTATACCGTCAGTTAAGTTTACAGCATTTACCGTACCCGTCACCACAAAAAGCACAAGCAGCGTATATAAAATCCAAGGCATTTCCACTGTTTTACTCATAAATGGAATAATTATGTGGTTGTTCAAATTCCCCGTTTTTGCAAGCACAACTACATATATTACCGCAAGAATTGTCTGCAAAAGGAATTTTTGTCTTGCCGTAAGACCTAAATTCCGTTTTTTCACAACTTTTATATAGTCATCTGTAAAGCCGATTATACCGAATCCAAGCGATATTAAAAGCATCATTAAAAGCGGCAGGTCGCATTTTACGAAAAGCGCCAAAATTATTGCAGTAAATATGCCTGAAATAAATGCAATTCCGCCCATGGTAGGAGTTCCTGACTTGCTTTTATGCCAATTTGGACCTATTTCCAAAATTTCTTGTCCGAATTTCAGTTTTTTAAGCCAGGGTATTAAAATCGGTGAAATAAGCGCCGTAACCGCAAAGGATACTAAAAGGGGCATAATGCTGAGCCACACACTGCCTGTCATTTTTTCCGCTGTATCAACTAAAAATCCCATTGTTTTCTACCTTTCCGCCAAAGCCTCGACAATTTTTTCAAAATGCATACCGCGCGATGCTTTTACCAAAACGGTGTCGCCGCTTCTTAAAAATCCATCTAAAAAGGATATAGCTTCATCAGTTGTCTTAAACTTTTTGATTACCTGTATTCCAGCTTTTTGCGCGCCGTCTGCAAAAAAATGCGCATTACTTCCAACTGTTATAAGTGCGTCAATATTCCGCATATTCTTGCCTATTTCATAAAGCTCCGTCTCCGCAAAACCGCCCATCTCCAAAACATCGCCCAAAACGGCAATTTTTCGCGCAGATTTTGCGTCTTTTAAAACCGAAAGAGCCGCTTTTATGGAATCGGGGGCTGCGTTATAGCAATCATCAATTACCGTTAAATCTCCAAAATGCTTAATTTCCATACGCATATTTGTAAGCTGGAACTCTCGTATTCCGTCAATAATATCCTGCATAGAAACGCCCATAGCGCGCCCTACACAAATTGATGCAAGGGCGTTATATACATTATGAACACCTGGCGTCTTTACTGTAATTTCGTAGTTTTCCCCATCTATCAAAACTGTGAAACGGCTGCCGTCCATACCTAAATTTTCAACATTTTCCGCAACCAAATCACAAGCCTTATTTTCTATTCCGTATGTTATTGTTTTAATGCCCTCCTGCTTTTTTTGCAGAAATTCATCATCACCATTCGCTATCAAAAGTCCGTTTTCGTCAAAAAAGTCGCAAATCTGCATCTTTGAGCGATAAATATTTTCACGGGAGCCGAGATTTTCTATATGCGACATACCTATATTTGTTATTACCGCAATATTGGGTTTTGCAATGGACGCAAGATAATGTATTTCACCAAAATGTGACATACCCATTTCCAAAACCACCGCTTCATGCTTATGTTCCAGCCTGAAAACGGTAAGCGGCAAGCCTATGTCATTATTGTAATTCCCCTGGGTTTTTACAGTATTATACTTCATCGTAAGGACAGAGGAAATCATATCCTTTGTAGTGGTTTTTCCGACACTTCCCGTAACCGCAACAGTCGGGAGATTGTATTTTTCCTTATAAAACCGCGCAATATCGCCAAGAGCAGTCCGCGTGTCCTGCACCCTTATTATACTTTTATCGTTCCTCGGCGGTATATCTCTATGTGTGATAACAACGCTTGCGCCATTCTCAAAAGCGTTCCCGATATAATCGTGCGCATCGTTATTTTCGCCGACAAGCGGAACAAACAGCATATTTACTCCTGCTTTTCTCGAATCTGTTGTTATTTCGGAAATGACAAAATCAGGTTCTCCGCAAATAAGCTGTCCGTTTGTGGCTTTAAGTATATCCTCAACATCTAATCTCTGCATATCACTTCTCCAAAAACTCTTTTACTATCTCGCGTTCATCAAAATGAATTTTTTCTGTTCCCAATATCTGATATGTTTCCTGACCCTTTCCTAAAAGCAGCACAACATCACCGCTTTTTGCTATGGAGAGGGCATACCCTATTGCCTCCCTGCGGTCTTTTATAACTTTATATTCTCCCGTTTTTACGCCTTTTAAAATATCGTCAATGATTTTTTGAGGCTCTTCCGTTCTGGGATTATCGGAGGTAATTATAGCAATATCCGAAAGCCTTGTTCCTATATCACCCATTATGGGGCGCTTTGTCGCATCTCTGTCACCGCCGCAGCCAAAAACAGCAATAAGTCGTCCCTTTTTAAATGAATTTACTGCGCCAAGCACATTTTCCAGTCCGTCAGGTGTATGAGCATAGTCAATAATAACTGCATAATCGGTGTCTGTCGCTACTTTTTCAAGCCTTCCCTTTACACCGGAGGCATTTTTTAGTCCCTTTTTTGCGGTATTTATGTCCACACCGCACGAAAGTGCAGCAGCCAAGGCACAAAGTGCGTTATAAACGCTGAACATTCCCGAAATTCCAAGCTCTATTTTATGAGTTTCGCCCTCATAATTTACAGAAAATGCCGAGCCTTTCTCATCTGTTTCTATATTTTGTGCCAAAAGATTTGCGTCCTTTGTACCTACCGTCATTTTCTCGCATGGTGCAAGCATACTAAGCCTTTTTCCGTATTCGTCATCTACATTGATAACGCCTTTTTTAGATATACTAAAAAGTTTTGCCTTTGCAAGAAAATAGTTTTCCATAGTCTTATGGTAATCGAGATGGTCGCGGGTCAGGTTTGTAAAAACCCCAACTTCGTAGC
>DMLG01000070.1 GCA_003453455.1 Clostridiales bacterium | reverse complement strand
CTACACCCTTAGCAGGGGCGCCTCTTCGGCCTCTTGAGTACTTCTCCATATAAGTGTGATAAAAAGTGTTACTGCCGAGGCAACACTTTTATTTCACATACTCATTATTAAAAAAATTGGAGGAGAGCGTGGGATTCGAACCCACGGATGCTTTCACATCACCGGTTTTCAAGACCGGCTCTTTCGACCGCTCAGACAGCTCTCCATTTCTTGCGACAAAATTTATTATAGCAAAAAACCACCGTGTTGTCAACACTTTTTTTACTATTTTTTATCCCTTTCTTTTACATACCTCTCATAGTCGCCTTGCCAATCATTATCAGAACATTCCCTATCTTTAAAGTATTCCGTTGTTTTCACAAAATACTCTGTAAACTTTTCCGCACCAAAAATATTCAGATGCCGCTCATCAAAAAAATCTGTCGCCATATCAAGTCCTATTTCGTCATAGCACATATTATAATCCACAAATTCCAACCCATTTTCTTCTGCTATCTTTGCAACTGAATTATAATAACGCTTTTCTTCCTCTGTGCTGTTTGACGGCGCTTTTAAAAGCATAAGACGCACATCATTCTCCTTGCAAAGCGCTATTATTTTATCAAGATATTCCCTGTTCTTATCGCTTAAAGGCAGGCTATCCTCTACATTTTTTAAATCAGTATGCTCTGCGTTATTGCACTTTGATGTAAGCACATAAAAGCCCTTGGAATAATCGCTCATATCCCTTTTGCGGTATTCAAAATCCTCTTTTTTAAGTTCATTCCACCTCGAATGGTATTTTAAAAATCTAATTAAAAGTCCAAGCCGTCTGCCTTTCGGCGCTGATACACGCGCAAGCGCTATCTTATCAAAACTAAACGGCATATTATCACAAAATGTATAGTTTACACCGTCATCATAATACTCATCATTTTTTGACGCCATTAAAACATCAAGCACCGCAACATCAGGATTTTGCCGTTTAAATGCATCTTTCATATAATAATATGTCGCCCAAAGAGGCTGCTGCTGTGTTGCAAAAACATAGCTTTTAACCCCTGTTTCTTTCCATATAACAAGCGGATTAAAACTGCAATATGTGTTTGAAGATCCAAAAAATATAACATCATATTCATTTTTCGGACTGTTATAAAAACCGTCAATTTTTGCGGTTACATTCCACCACCCCTCAACCTCCTTTCGGGACAAAATTCGGTCACACAAAGAAAACAGCGCAAAAAATATTGAGAAAAACACAGCCAGAGCCAAAACTCTCTTTGCCGTTTTCATTGCTTAACCCTCCCTTAGAATTGGAAATATATAAACTGGCTCGCATCAAAATCAGGTCCGTAAATACCGAAAATAAGCACAACAAAAATCAATAGAAAATAAATTATCCACCTTACAGGAAAATGTATTTTTTCAATTCTGCCAGCCAATTCTACCTTCTCTGCAAAAACGCTAACCAACAAAAGTACAGACGCGGCACATATAAGCACAGCTGCATTTGCTGCATCCACGCCAAAATCGGTTATCTTTGCAAAATTGAAGGTACCAAAATCAGTAAATATTTTCCTTACCGCCTCTTGCGCTACCTGCATATCCGGACTTCTGAAAAATATCCACGCAAAAGATACCAGAAAAAATACAAATATGCGCTTAAAGCATACATAGACAAAATTATTCCCCCGTATGTGCATAAATTCAAGCAGCTTAGCTCTCAATTCCTTAGTTGCCCTTTCAATAACCTGGTAAATTCCATGAAGTGCACCCCATACGACAAAATGCCAGCTTGCTCCATGCCACAGACCGCTTATCAAAAAGACAATCATAAGATTTAAATACTTTCTTAGCGTGCCCCTCCTGCTTCCTCCGAGTGGTATATAAAGGTAATCGCGGAACCAGCTCGAAAGTGATATATGCCATCTTCTCCAAAAATCCGATATTGATGTTGCAAAATAAGGCCTTTTAAAGTTTTGCATAAGCTTAAAATCCATAACCTCGGCAGCACCTATTGCGATTATTGAATATGATGCAAAATCGCAGTAAATCTGCACAGCAAAGCAAATAGTTGCAATAGCTATTTGTGCTCCGCTAAATGCCGAAATATTATCATAGACCGTATTCACCAAAATCGCTGCCCTATCGGCAATCACAAGCTTTAAAAAGTACCCCCAAAGCATTTTTAAAAGCCCGCGCCTCACTCTCAGGTAATCAAAGTGATGCTCACTATTTACCTGTGAAAGCAGATTTTTTGACCTCTCTATCGGACCTGCCACAAGCTGCGGAAAAAAAGACACAAAAAGTGCATACCTGAAAAAGTTTCTTTCAGGCAAAACATCGCCCCTATATACATCTACGGTATAGGAAAGCGCCTGAAATGTATAAAATGATATCCCGACAGGCAGTATTATATCAAACTTCGGCGTATATGCAGACAGTTTCAAAAAGCTTCTAATCAAATTAATATTATCTACTGCAAAATAAAAATATTTGAATATAAAAAGTATTGCAAGATTTGTGGCAAAACTTGCAAAAACTGCCCATTTTTTTGCTGTTTTTGTTTTTACTCTATCAATTACAATGCCGCTCATAAAAGTTATGAGGGTTGAGGTGAGCATCAAAATTGCATATTTTGGATTCCAACTCATATAAAAGTAGTAGCTCGCCGCAAGCAGCCACAAGTACTTTACTTTTTGCGGTATAAGGAAGTACATAAGCGCTACAAAAGGAAAAAATACTAGAAAATTAAAGGAATTAAAAAGCATTTTGTGTACCTCCTTTTACTATATTATTTTTGACTTTCAAGCCAAATTAAAAGCACCGAAACATCGCTCGGCGAAACACCCGAAATTCTTGATGCCTGACCGATAGATTTTGGTCTTATTTTATTAAGTTTCTGCCGCGCTTCAAGACGCAGTCCGTGAATTTGTGAGTAATCGGCGTTTTCAGGCAAAAGCCTATTTTCCATTTTAGAAAACTGTTCCACCTGTTGTTTTTGTCTTTTTATGTATCCCTCATACTTTATTCGTATCTCTGCTTCTTCACAAACGGCTTCGGGCAGGCTTGGTCTTGTACTGTCAACCTCCGCCAAATCCGCATATGTAACCTGCGGTCGTTTTAAGGCATCGCTTAATTTTATCCCTGCTAAAACAGCCGCTGTTCCGCACCTATCAAAAACAGGATTTATCCTCTCAGGAGATACAGAAGTTTTTGCAAGGCGCCTAACCTCTTCATCTATCATTTCCTGTTTTTGTAAAAACTTTTCATAGCGCTTTCCAGAAATAAGACCTACCCTATATCCAAATGGCGTCAGTCTCTCATCTGCATTATCCTGGCGAAGAAGCAGTCTGTATTCACTCCTTGATGTCATCATTCTGTACGGCTCATTTGTGCCTTTGGTCACCAAATCGTCTATCAAAGTTCCGATATATCCGTCACTGCGCTTTAATACAAGCGGCTCTTCACCCTTTAATTTAAGCGCGGCATTTATCCCTGCAACAAGCCCCTGCGCAGCAGCTTCTTCATAGCCGCTTGTACCGTTAAACTGACCTGCGCCGTAAAGTCCGTGATATTCCTTAAATTCAAGTGTTGCAAAAAGCTGCACCGAGTCACAACAGTCATACTCTATTGCATATGCAGGGCGCATTATTTCAACATTTTCAAGTCCTTTTATAGTCCGCAGCATTTCAAGCTGTATATCCTCCGGAAGTCCTGTTGATATACCCTGTGCATACATTTCCTTTGTATCAAGCCCCATTGGCTCCATAAAAAGCTGATGGCGTGGCTTATCCTTAAATTTTACGACCTTATCCTCAATAGAAGGGCAGTATCTTG
>DMLG01000080.1 GCA_003453455.1 Clostridiales bacterium | reverse complement strand
CCTCAGATTTATAAGCAGCTCTTGATGGTTTCAGGGTTTGACAGATATATTCAGCTTGCAAGATGTTTCCGCGATGAGGATTTGAGAGCAGATCGTCAGCCTGAATTTACACAGGTTGATATGGAGATGTCATTTGCAGATGTAGAGGATATTCAAAATATAGTAGAGGGCTATATAAAGACGCTGTTTAAAGAGGTTTTGGATAAGGATATTCCGCTTCCTCTGCCGCGCCTTACCTATAAAGAGGCTATGGAGCGGTACGGCTCTGATAAGCCGGATACAAGGTTCGGCATGGAAATCCAAAACATTTCGGATTTGGTTAAAAACTGCGGTTTCGGGGTATTTACCGGGGCAGTAGAAAACGGCGGCTCGGTAAGAGCTGTTGTTGCAAAAAATGCCGCTAATGTTTATACAAGAAAGGAAATTGACCGCCTGACCGAATATGTAAGAGGTATAGGTGCAAAAGGTCTTGCGTATATACGCTGGGCAGAAGATGTGCCAAACTGCTCCTTTGCAAAATTTATGAAGGATGAGGAGCTTTCGGCAATTTATGAAGCACTTGGAGCGGAAAAGGGCGATGTTATATTCATAGTTGCCGACAAAGATAAGGTTGTATTGCCGACGCTCGGTGCAGTAAGGCTTTTAGCAGCAAAAAAACTTGATATAATCCCTGATACCTTTAATTTCCTGTGGGTTACGGAATTCCCATTCTTTGAATACAATGACGAAACAGGGAAGTGGGACGCAATGCATCACCCGTTCACAATGCCGCTTGACGAGTGCCTCCAATATCTTGATACTGCGCCTGAAAAGGTTTTTGCCAAGGCGTATGATTTGGTTCTTAACGGAACAGAGCTATCAAGCGGCTCAATAAGAATTACCGATTTTGAACTTCAAAAGAAAATGTTTGACGCATTAGGTCTTTCCGATGAGGAAATAGAGGCAAAATTCGGATTTTTGGTTGATGCGTATAAATACGGCGCACCTCCTCACGGCGGCTGCGGAATAGGTCTTGACAGACTTAGTATGATTATGTCGGGAGCAGGCAGCTTAAAGGAGGTAACGGCGTTTCCTAAGGTGCAAAATGCGTCAGAGCTTATGTCAAATGCACCGGGAAGCGTTGATAAATCTCAGCTTGATGAGCTTTCAATCTCAATAAAGGAAAAATAATTTTGAAAAATTTGTAAAAAAACCTTTACTTTTGCAGAATTATATGTTAAAATACGAGCGATGAGTGGTTTATCTTTAATTTTGATGCAGAGACATCGACAAGATAACATGGTATTACGAGTAGAGAAGTGTATTGTGCCTTGTCTGTTTTTGCGGACAAGGCATTTTTTTGAGATAAACCGCTTAAAATAATTTTTTTAGGAGCGTGATACTCTATGAAACTCACTTATGATGTACAGGACAAACCAAAATTTGGACAAGTGCTGATTTTCGCATTCCAGCAGCTACTTGCAATCTTGGCTGCAACAATTGCAGTACCTGCGATTGTCGGAAACGGAATGTCGCAATCGGCAGCACTTTTCGGCGCAGGCGTAGGAACTCTTGTTTACCTTGCATTCACAAAAATGAAAAGCCCTGTTTTCCTTGGCTCATCATTTGCATTTTTAGGCTCGATGTTTGCAGCCTTTGCGGGCGCAGTATCGGTTGAGGCAGGATATGCAGGTATTGTAATCGGTGCAATTTTTGCAGGACTTGTATATGTTGTAATAGCAGCTATCGTAAAATTTGCAGGTGTTGAATGGATAAACAAACTTATGCCTCCTGTTGTAATCGGACCTACCGTGGCAATAATCGGACTTTCCCTTGCAGGTAATGCAGTTGGCGACGCGCTTAAATTCGCAACAAATGACGGCGGCGTATATGCTATGGGAACAAAGGGTTGGATAGGATTTATCTGTGCATTGGTAACACTCTTTACAGTAATGATTTGCTCAGTTTACGGTAAGAAGATGGCAAAACTGATACCTTTTGTAATCGGTATTTTGGCAGGCTATGCGGTTGCTGCAATCTTTACTGTAATAGGAATAAATACAGGAAATGAAACCTTGCAAATTATCGATTTTTCGGCATTTTCAAGTATTCAATGGTATCCTGATTTCACATTCTTAAAGGCAGCAAAGGGACTTTCTGAGATTGACGGAAAATACATAGCTACAATAGCAGTTGCATATATCCCTGTTGCATTCGTAGTATTTGCAGAACACATCGCAGACCACAAAAACCTTTCAAGCATAATAAATAAAGAGCTTTTGGAAGAGCCGGGACTTCACAGAACACTTTTGGGTGACGGCGTAGGTTCAATGGTAGGTGCAATTTTCGGTGGCTGTCCGAATACTACATACGGCGAGTCGGTAGGTTGTGTTGCTATAACAAAGAACGCATCAATAATAACAATACTTACAACAGCAATTTTAGCAATCGTGTTCTCATTCGTAGGACCGTTTGTAACCTTCCTTTCAACAATACCTGCTTGCGTAATGGGCGGTGTTTGTATAACACTTTACGGATTTATTGCAGTATCAGGTCTTAAAATGATACAGAATGTAAGGCTTGACGAGAATAAAAACCTATTCACAGTTGCAATAATCTTGATATCGGGTATAGGCGGTATGACGCTTAAAATCGGACAGGTAACACTTACTGAGGTTGCTTGTGCATTGATTTTAGGTATAATTACAAACCTTGTACTCGCAAAGGGAAAAGAGCAAGAAGAGCAGGAATAATTAGCTGCTTTTGAAAGGTCCTGCCGTATTTTTCGGCAGGACTTTGTCTTTTTTTGATAGGAGATTAAAATGAAAGTTAAAGCAAATCTTTTTGATGAAAATGCTGTGAGGCGTGCTATTGTGCGGATAGCGCACGAAATAATTGAAAAGAATACGGATGTGGAGAAAATCTGCATAGTGGGTATAAAGACAAGGGGTGTGCCGATTGCCGAGCGCCTTGCGGACGCAATTTTTAAAATTGAGGGGAAAAGGGCATGTGTAGGAAGTCTTGATATATCCTTTTACCGTGACGATTTGACGCTTATAGATGGAGATGCACCTGTTGTAAAAGAAGAGCCGAACTTTCCTATTACGGGCAAGGATATAATTTTAATAGATGATGTTATTTATACGGGAAGAACGGTAAGGGCAGCGCTTGATGCGATTTTATCCAAGGGCAGAGCTTCCAAAATTCAGCTTGCGGTTTTGGTGGACAGAGGTCACAGAGAGCTTCCTATACGGCCTGATTATGTGGGCAAGAATGTGCCGACATCACGAAATGAGATAATTAAGGTCAATATAAGCGAAATAGACGGAAAAGACAGTATAGAGCTTTGCGAGAGATGAAAAACACCCTTCTGACTAAGTCAGAGGGTGTTTTTCAGATATTTTCAACCTTAATCATATTTGTGTTGCCGGATTTTCCGTCAGTTTTTCCTCCTGTTAATAAAATCGCATCGCCGTCTTTTAAGTCAAGGATTTCCTTTGCCTTTTGCTTTGCGTGATAGAATAATACATCTGTCGAGTCAAATGTTTCGCAAAGAGCGGGAGTGACCCCCCAGGAAAGGGAAAGCTTATACCATACCTTTCTATTTGTTGCCATACCTACAATATCCACAGGTGAGCGAAACCTTGAAACCATTCTTACGGTAATTCCCGAAACAGAACAGACAACCATAGCTTTTGCGTGAATATCTATCGCCATACCGCAGGCAGCGTGTGAAATTGCGTCGAGTTGATTTTTTATCTTAAAATCATTGTTTCGGAAACGGTTAGCAAAATCAATATGCTTTTCTGTTTCCTCAATAATTTCCGCCATTGTGCGGACTGTTTGGACGGGATATTTACCTGCCGCCGACTCGCCTGAAAGCATAACCACGCTTGAACCGTCATATACAGCATTTGCCACATCGGAGATTTCCGCTCTTGTAGGACGGGGGTTGTAAATCATGGATTCTAACATCTCAGTTGCGGTTATGACGCGTTTTCCCAAAAGACGGCATTTTGTAATCAGGAATTTTTGTATTGACGGAAGCTCTGCAAAAGGAACTTCAACGCCTAAATCACCTCTTGCAATCATTATGCCGTCACATTCTTCGCAAATTTCGTCAATGTTATTTATTCCATCACGATTTTCGATTTTTGATATTATGTCTATATTTTTACCGCCGTTTTCGTTTACGAAAGTGCGAAGAGCGTGGATATCTGCACGATTTGAAACAAAAGAGGCAGCGATGAAATCAACATCATTTTTTATTCCGAATAAAATATCGCTTTTGTCCTGCTCGGAAAGGTATTCCTGATGCAGTACTTTACCGGGAAAACTCATACTTTTGCGGTTAGATAAAACCCCTCCTGCAATAACATTGCAAATAAGTGAGGAAGCAGTCTTTTCCTTAACCTCAAAAATTACAAGCCCGTTATTTACTAAAATCCTGTCCCCTAAGGAAAGCTCGTCTGCAAGACCTTTGTAGCTGACAGAAACAATTGTTTCGTCACCTACCAAATCTTCGGTGGTGAAGGTAAAGGTATCACCGTCTTTTAAGGTAATGCTGCCGTCTTTAAATGTGCCTATGCGGTATTCAGGGCCTTTTGTATCAAGCATAATGGCGATTGGCAGATTGAGTTTTTCACGGACTCTTTTTATCATATCTATTTTTTCCTGATGATCGGAATGTGTTCCGTGGGAAAAATTAAGCCGCGCAACATTAAGACCTGCAAGGCACATATCTGTAAAAGTTTTTTCATCTGCACTGGCAGGACCTATTGTGCAGATTATTTTTGTTTTTCGCATAATATATTCCTTCTTTCACGGCTATATTTTAGCATATAATGCTGCTTTTGTAAATAAAACCTTGACAAAAACAGAAAATTTCGCGATAATACTCATAAGGGGTGGTAAAAATGGAAAAAAGCAGAATTACGGCTTTAATATCGGTTTTAATAGTATTTTTTGCTGCAACCGTCTTTTTCTTGCAAAAAAATGCAGAAGAAGGTCTTGT
>DMLG01000013.1 GCA_003453455.1 Clostridiales bacterium | reverse complement strand
TCCAAAATATCCTGTGCCCAGGGCACTAAAAGCCATACTATGGTACAATGCTCTTCCGAAACAGCTTTTAAAATCCATTGCGGCTTAATTCCTTTTAATAAAACCGCTCTGCCGCCAACTAAAAAGCTTCCGAACCAGTGCATTTTTGCGCCTGTGTGATAAAGAGGCGGAATACATAGGAAAACATCGTCTTTTGTCTGGGAGTGGTGGTTTTGCTCGGTCATTGCCGCATGCATCAGGCTTTGGTGGTTATGAATAATCGCTTTTGGAAAGCCTGTTGTGCCTGAGGAAAAATATATTGCTGCTTCGTCCTCATCAGTCAGGGTTATGCTTGGCGCAGCAGATGAGCAGTAGCTAACAAGTCTGTCATAACTTTCAGCAAAGCTGGGACAGTCCTCGCCTGCATAAAAAAGCGTTTTAACCTTAGTAATGCGTCCGCAGATTTCTTCGATACGCCCAATAAATTCAGGGCCGAAGATAAGGATTGATGCATCTGAAAGTTCAAGACAATACTTTATCTCGTCTGCGGTATAGCGATAATTTAAGGGAACGGCAAGCGCACCTGTTTTAAGTACGCCGAAGTAGATGGGCAGCCATTCTATGCAGTTCATCAAAAGTATAGCAACTTTATCGCCTTTTTTTACCCCTCGGGTCAAAAGAAGATTGGCAAAACGGTTTGCTTTTTTGTCAAACTCAGACCAGGTTATCTCTTTTTTGTATGCTTCACCTTTTTTTGCCTCAATAAGTGAATACTCTCTCCAAGTTGTGTGCACTTCTTCTTCAAATTGTGGGTTTATTTCGGTAAGTGCCACATCGTCAGGGTATAAATCAGCATTTTTCTTTAAAATTTCGGTAATCGGCATAGCCTTATTCTCTTCCTTTCTTTTAAGGACTTTTTGCACAAAAAAATCCTCCGCATAAATAAACAGAGGACGGAAATTCCGTGGTACCACCTCATTTTATCTGCCTCTTGCAAGAACAGACCTCGCAAGGTATATTGCTATACCTTTGTGCTGTAACGGGCACTACCGCCGCAGCCTACTCGTGCTATATGCATTTCGGTGCAGAGCTCACGAAGCGTATTTCGTACATATCCTTTCCATCGGCTCACAGCAACCGCCGACTCTCTTTAGGCTCCGGATACGACTACTTAAATTCGGTCATAGCCTTTAAACATAATAATGTAGTAATTATACTCCAAAATAAAAAAAATGTCAACATTTTTCGAATATCAATAAAAAAATATATTGACATGAGGGAAAAGTTGTGCTATACTTAGACAAAATTAAAATTTGGGAGTTTTTGTTATGTCACAGGCGAAATCATTTAATTTGATTAACCTACTTGGCGCTGTCCTACTAATCCTATGCGGAAAAAGTAACAGTGCTGTTTGTCGTGCATGATTGAAAGTCTAAGAACAAAGTTGTTTTGAATTTTCAGGAATTTACGGTGACAGCCGCAAATTCCTGTTTTAGTTTGAAAGGAAAATCTCTATGAAAAAAGTAAAAATTTCAGATGTAACTTTAAGAGAGGACGCAGGAGTAGGCTTTTTGAGCTTTAAAGAGAAGGTAAATCTTGCAAAAAAGCTTGACAGGCTTGGCGTTGATGTGATTGAAACAGCAAAAATCACAAATGCAAAAACTGATATTTTGTTTTTGCATACGATAGCGCCGCTTCTGGAAAAAAGCATAATATCCTGTCCTGTTGAGCTTAATGAGGAGTCTGTCGATCGGGCATATGAGGCGCTCAGGGGCGCAAAAAAATTCCGTTTAAAACTCAGCGCACCTGTATCGAGCGTGCAAATGGAATACCTTTGCGGCAAAAAACCTGATGCTATGATAGAGCTTATAAAGACGCTTACAGAAAAATGTGCCGCTTTGTGCTGCGATGTGGAATTTTCTGCCCTTGATGCAACGAGAAGTGAACCTGAATTTTTATATAGAGCGATAAAAACAGCAATTTTGGCAGGGGCGAAAACGATAACTGTCTGTGACAGCGCAGGTGAGATGCTTCCTTCCGAGTGCGGAGAGTTTATAGAGAAACTTTACGAAAATGTTCCCGAGCTAAAAGGTGTAACGCTTGCGGCAGAATGCGGAAATAATCTTGATATGGGCTGCGCATGCCTTGTTGCAGGGGTCAGTGCAGGCGTCGGTGAAATCAAAACCTCAGCTGACGGCAAAAATCAAACATCAATCCTTTGCATAGCAAGGATTTTTAAATCACGCGGTGACTTTTTTGGAGCATACACGGGGCTAAATTATACAGAACTTGAACATACCGTATCGGGAATGGGATTTTTAAAGACACAGGATTTTAAAAACGGTAAAATCCTTGAAGCCGAAAAGGGTGAAAGCTTTGTATTAAACGATAAGGATGATATAAATACAGTCTCTCTTGCGGTCAAAAAACTTGGATATGACCTTTCGGAAGAGGATATAAAAAATGTATATGAAGAGTTTGTAAAGGTTGCGAGGAAAAAACAGGTTACGGAAAAGGAGCTTGAAGTAATTGTCGCAAGTGCGGCACTTCAAACTGCACCAACATATAAGCTGAAAAGTTATACTATAAACAGCGGTAATTTAATCAATGCTTCCTGCGTTATGACGCTTTCAAAGGAAAATGAGGAGCTTCAAGGTATAACGGTGGGAAATGGTCCGATTGATGCGGCATTTCAGTGTATTGAACAAATTGCCGGGAGAAAGTTCGAGCTTGACGACTTTCAAATTCAGTCGGTAACGGAGGGAAAGCAGGCTCTGGGCGTTACCGTTGTAAAGCTCAGAAGCAGCGGAAAGCTCTATTCCGGCAAAGGGATTTCCACCGATATTGTGGAATCAAGTATAAATGCGTATATCAATGCGCTTAATAAAATCTGCTTTGAGGAGGCATAACAGATGAATTTGTCCTTTTCCACAAACCGATGGAAGAATGTAGAGCTTGATGAATTTATAAAAATAGCAAAGGAATATAAATTCTCGGGTATAGAAATACACGACACCAAGGAAATCAAAGGCTTTTCCGAAACTTACTATATGCTTATAGAAAACGGGATAAAAATTCCGTGCATAGATATGATTTCAGACATTTCGGAAGATACAGAAGCTGCTCTAAAAGAGCTTGATGCGTGCATAGACGCTTGTCTTGCGCTTCATACAAAGAATATAAGAATAAAGGCGGTAAAAAGCGAAGAAGGCGCAATTGAATTTGTAAAAAAAGCGTTGCCAATCGCATCGGAAAGAGGTATAATACTGCTTGTTGAAACGGTTGGAGTATTTTCCGACACTAAAATACTTTCAGAGTTTTTAAACGAATTTTCAAGCGATAACCTTGCAGCACTCTGGGATTTGCACTATCCATACCGTCTGCATGGCGAACAGCCTGATGAAACGGTAAAAAATCTTGGTGCATATATACGCCATATTCATATAAAGGATTCTGACGGCGAAAACTCATATAGCCTTGTGGGCGAGGGCTCGATACCTATTAACGAGGTCATAAATGCGCTGCGTTCCATAAATTATGACGGGTTTATGTCAATTGAATGGGACCCGAAATGGGACAGCGATATAAGCGATATGGACATAATTTTCCCGCATTTTGTGAGCTTTATGTCACGCTTTGAAAATTTGTCTCGTGCTAAAAACACTCTTTATGAAAACAGACGGGGTACGGGTAAGTTTATCTGGAAAAAGGATGCGCTTATCGAAAAAACCTTTTCGCAGGTGCTCGACGCTATGGTAGAGAATTTTCCCGACCAGCTTGCGTTTAAATATACAACGCTTGATTATACCAGGACATATTCTGAGTTCCGTGATGATGTTGACGATTTTTGCCGAAGCCTTATAGCGCTTGGAGTAAAAAAAGGTACGCATATTGCGGTATGGGCAACAAATGTGCCGGAGTGGTATATAACCTTTTGGGCGGCGGTGAAGATAGGCGCAGTTTTGGTTACGGTAAATACCGCATATAAGGTACACGAGCTTGAATATCTTTTAAAACAGTCGGATACGCATACCCTTGTTATGATTAAAGGCTGGCGCGATTCGCATTATAACGAAATAATTTCCGAGTTGTGTCCCGAACTTGCGGACACCGAAAAAGGGGAGCAGCTGCACTCAAAGAGACTGCCGTTTCTGAGGAATATCATAACGGTAGGATACAGGCAAAAGGGCTGTATTACATGGAATGAGGCAAAGGGACTTGCATCCTCTGTCCCCGTTTCGGAAGTTTATCGAATGGCGGCAAAGGTAAATATTCACGATGTGTGCAATATGCAATACACCTCGGGAACAACAGGGTTTCCGAAGGGTGTTATGCTGACGCATTATAATGTTGTCAATAACGGAAAATGTATTGGCGACAGAATGGATTTATCGACGGCGGACAGAATGATGGTGCAGGTGCCGATGTTCCATTGCTTTGGTATGGTGCTCGCAATGACTGCGACTATGACTCATGGTGGAACGCTTCTGCCTTTGCCGTACTTTACGCCAAAGCCTGCGCTTGCTTGTATAAATCAGGAGCGCATAACGGCATTCCACGGCGTTCCGACTATGTTCATCGCAATGCTTTCGCATCCCGATTTTGAAAAGACCGATTTTTCATATATGCGCACGGGTATTATGGCGGGTTCACCTTGCCCGATTTCAGCAATGAACGATGTTGTAAATAAGATGAATATGAAAGAAATAGTAATCGTTTACGGTCAGACAGAGGCGTCACCGGGCTGTACTATGAGCAGTACAGACGATCCGATTGAGGTGCGTGTTTCAACGGTGGGCAGGGCAATGCCTGAGATTGAGTGTAAAATCGTGGACCCGGAAACTGGCAAGGATTTGCCTGATAATGAAACGGGCGAGTTTGTGGCGCGCGGTTATAATATTATGAAGGGCTACTACAAAATGCCGAAAGAAACTGCGGCGGCAATAGATGAAAACGGCTGGCTTCATACGGGGGATTTAGCGCTAAGGACTCCTGACGGAAACTATAAGATAACGGGAAGATTAAAGGATATGATTATCCGAGGCGGCGAAAATATTTATCCTAAGGAAATAGAAGAATTTATCTATACTCACGAAAAGGTCAAAGATGTTCAGGTAATAGGAGTTCCCGACGAGCAATACGGCGAAGAGATTATGGCTTGTATAATCCTGAAAGAGGGCGAGAGTATGACCGCAGATGAAATGAAGGACTATATAAAGAGCCATATGGCAAAGCATAAGGTGCCGAAATATATAGATTTTGTTGATAGTTTCCCGATGAATGCCGCAGGCAAAATCTTGAAGTTCAAAATGCGCGATGACGCGGCAAAAAGGCTCGGTATTAAAAAGGTATCGGGAATTGTGACTAAGGAATAATTTTAAAAGGAGATATAAGAAAATGGAAATCAAAATCACAAAGACACAAAATCCAAAGGAAAAGCAGACTGAAAATCTTGGTTTTGGCAAGGTTTTCACAGACCATATGTTCGTTATGGACTATGAACGCGGAAAGGGATGGTTCAATGCGAGAATAGTTCCGTTTGAAAACCTCACACTGCACCCTGCCGCAACCGTTTT
>DMLG01000025.1 GCA_003453455.1 Clostridiales bacterium | reverse complement strand
AGACTTGGTATTCAGGCATTTGAGCCGAAACTTGTTGACGGACACGCATTAAAGCTTCATCCGCTTGTTTGTACGGCATATAATGCTGACTTTGACGGCGACCAAATGGCTATACATGTACCTTTGTCGCCAGAGGCACAGGCTGAGGCAAGATTTTTGATGCTTTCTGCAAATAACCTGTTAAAACCGCAGGACGGACACCCCGTTACTGTACCGACTCAGGATATGATTTTAGGTTCTTACTACCTTACAATTGTAAAAGATGATGAAATCGGCGGTAAGGATTATGCAGGCAGAAATACCGAAGAGGAATGGCGTCCGCATTGTTATACCTCAGAAGACGAAGCGCTTTTGGCATATTATAACGGTGCAGTGGGACTTCATACACCGATTAAAGTAAGGCGTGAAAAGACAGTTCATGGGGAAACTTATCAGAGAATTGTCGATGCAACCGTCGGAAGAATAATATTCAATATGAATATTCCGCAGGATTTGGGCTATGTGGACAGAACTGAGGGTTCAGACACAATGCTTGATCTTGAAATAACAGGCATTGTGGGCAAGAAACAGCTTGGAAACATTATTGACAGATGTATCCGTGTTCACGACACAACAAAGACAGCAGAAGTGCTTGATTTAATTAAGGCAACAGGATATAAATATTCAACACTTGGCGCCTTGACAGTTGCTGTCAGCGATATCGAAGTGCCTGAAAAGAAACAGGAGCTTTTGGATGTTGCCGAAAAGCAGATTGATTCAATTTCAAAGCAGTACAGAAGAGGTATGCTCACAAACGAGGAGCGTTATAACGAAGTTATAAAAGTCTGGTCTGCAACAACCGATAAGGTTACCGATGCCATGATGGAGAATATGAATAAATTCAATCCTATCTTTATGATGGCGGATTCGGGAGCCCGCGGTAGCGTAAATCAGATACGACAGCTGGCAGGTATGCGCGGACTTATGGCGGATACAAAGGGACGCGCGGTAGAAATTCCTATCCGTGCAAACTTCCGTGAAGGTCTTAATGTTTTGGAATACTTCGTATCTTCTCACGGTGCCCGTAAAGGTCTTACTGATACGGCGCTTCGTACAGCTGACTCGGGATACCTCACAAGGCGTTTGGTTGATGTATCGCAGGATGTTATAATCCGTGAAAAGGATTGTCATGTTCAGGAAGGTGAAGTTGTACGCGCTATCAAGGACGGCAACGAAGTAATTGAGCCGTTAAAAGACCGTATTGTGGGACGCACAGCACTTCATGATGTAGTAAATCCGAAGACGGGCGAGGTTTTGGCGCTTGCTGACCATTTGATAACAGAAGAGCAGGCAGATGCAATAATTGCAGCAGGTATAGAGTCTGTTGAAATAAGAAGCGTACTGACTTGTCGTACTAAAAACGGCGTATGCTCTAAGTGTTACGGTGTAAACCTTGCAACGGGTAAACTCGTAAATGTCGGCGAGGCAGTAGGTATTATTGCAGCTCAGTCAATAGGTGAGCCTGGTACACAGCTTACTATGAGAAACTTCCATGCAGGCGGTGTTGCTGGCGGTACAGACGTTACGCAGGGTCTTCCGCGTGTTGAGGAATTGTTTGAAGCAAGAAAGCCTAAGGGTATTGCAATCCTGACTGAAATAGCAGGAAAGGTTACTGTGTCTGAGGCTAAGCGCAGACGCGAAGTTACTGTAACAAATGATGAGCTTGGCGAGGCAAAGACTTATGTTATACCGTACGGCTCAACTATAAGAGTTGAAACAGGCGACACTGTCGAAAAGGGAGAAGAGCTTACCTTGGGTTCAGCATATCCTGGCGATATTCTGAGAATTAACGGACCAAAAGCAGTTCAGGTTTATATAACAAGAGAAGTTCAGAGAACTTATCGTATGCAGGGTGTTGATATTAACGATAAGCACGTTGAGATTATCACAAAGCAGATGCTCCGCAAGGTAAGAATTGACGATGCAGGTGATTCTGACCTCTTAATCGGGTCTATGGTGGATAGATTTGAGGTAGAAGAGGTAAATGAAAAGCTGAAAGCGCAGGGAAGCGAAAATCTTGTGTCCTATTCAAGCGTGCTTTTGGGTATAACCAAGGCATCTCTTGCAACAAACTCGTTTATGTCAGCGGCATCCTTCCAGGAAACTACCAAGGTTCTGACAGATGCGGCGATAAAAGGTAAGGTTGACCCACTTTTGGGACTTAAAGAAAATGTCATTATCGGTAAACTTATCCCGGCAGGAACGGGTATGGCGGCATATAAAGATGTCAATATTACTGTTGACGGTCTGGAAATAGACGAATAACAAAAAATAAGGCTTGAATTTTCAAGCCTTATTTTTTAGTGTAATAATTCCGACTTCGGGTGGATTAAAAAAGCGAGGTATTGGCAGCGTATTGCTTGCGCCGCGGTTTACTATCATAGAAGTTTTTCCACAGTCATATTTCCCGCCTGTGTATTTCGGAAAAAGCATATCTCCCGAAAGTATCGAGGAGGTTGGTGCAAATGCACCTCCGAACAGGGGCACACGGATTTGACCGCCGTGCATATGACCTGATAAAACTAAATCAAAGCCGAAATCAGATATTTTATCAAAAAGATTTGCTCTGTGGAAAAGCAGTATTTTGTACCCGTCAAATTGCGGAAGTTTTGAAAATTCCGAATTTATATTTTCTTCTATTACGCGAGGTATTTTTGAAAATGGGTCACCTATCCCAAAAAGAGCAAGTCTGTCCCCATTTCTCTCAAAAATTTTCATTTTTGAGTCCATTAAAATGCCGCCGCGGTCTTCTGTTTTCCGCAAAAACTTTCCCAAATCACCGCGCCATACATCATGATTTCCTGTAACAAAATATACGGGAGCGACAGATATTAGGTTATCAAAAAGCAACTCAAAATCATCGGTATCTTTTTCGTCATCGTGGAGCATATCGCCCGTTAAGCAGATTATGTCGGGATTTGCACTTTCAACAAGCTCAAAAATCCCTTTTGCAGGTCGGGAATGAGTGTCAGAAATGTGTGCAATGCGAAACCCGTCAAAACCATTCGGTAATTTTTGCGAGCTTACGGCGTACTCTGTAAGTCCCGCACGAGTGCCCAGAATTTGCCCAATATCCATTAAATATCCACCTCTTAGTGCTATTCTATCATTTTTTTGCGTAAAAGGCAAATATATATTGTTTTTTTTTGTATTTTATGATAAAATATAGGAAGTAATTTCTTGTTATTTTGTGGGGCAAACTATGGCAAATTATATAAGTGAAGAGCAAAAGATGCGTCAGGCAGAATTTCTTTTCAGGCTAAAAAAAATAAATGACGATTTTTGCAAAAAATATGGAAGAAGACCGCTTTGCAATACCGAAACATATGGCTGTCAGCAAAATGAAAATGATACTGAGCGAATTCGCGGCATACTATGCGAGGCAGGTTATGAATTTTGTGACCGCGCAGACGATGCGGACTTGGTTATATATAACACCTGCGCCGTGCGTGAAAATGCGGAGGACAAGGTGTACGGAAGGCTTGGAATCTTGCGGCATATAAAGGAAAGCCGCCCGGAACTTATAATAGGTCTTTGCGGATGTATGGTACAGCAGGAAAATATGGCGGATAAAATACGCAAGGTTCATAATCATGTCGATTTGATATTCGGTACGCACGCACTTTATAAACTTCCTGAGCTTTTATGCGAGGTTCTGGAAAATAAGCAAAAAGTAACGGATGTTGAAAATTCCGATGGAGCTATATGCGAAGATTTACCGATTTTCCGTGACTCCCAAAACAAAGCTTGGGTAAGCATTATGTACGGGTGTAATAATTTTTGCTCATACTGTATAGTGCCATATGTGCGCGGAAGGGAGCGGAGCCGTGAGCCGGAGGCGATTTTATCCGAAATAAGGGATTTGGTGCAAAACGGCGTTTCGGAAATTTGCCTATTGGGGCAGAATGTCAATTCCTACGGCAAAGATTTAGAAAAAGAATGTGATTTTTCCGACCTCTTGCGTATGGTAAACGGTATTGACGGAGTAAGGCGTATCAGGTTTATGACATCGCACCCGAAGGATTTTGGCGATAAGCTTATAAAAACTATGGCAGAATGTGAAAAAGTCTGTCATCAGCTTCATCTTCCTTTTCAGGCAGGCTCAAATCTTGTACTTTCCAAAATGAACAGGAAATATACAAAGGAAGAATATCTTGAAAAAATAAAAAAGGTAAAGGCGGCAATACCCGATATAGCCCTTTCGACAGATGTTATTGTGGGATTTCCGACAGAAACAAACGAAGATTTTGAGGATACGCTTGATGTTTTGCGAGAGGTTGAGTTTGACACGATTTTTTCCTTTATATACTCGCGCCGCGAGGGAACGCCTGCCGCAAAATTGGATTTTGTACTTACAAACGAGGAGATACACAAGAATTTTGATAGGCTCTTAGAGGTACAAAATGAGATTTCCAGAAGGAAAAACGAGGCTTATGTAGGTAAGATTTATACAGTTTTGGTTGACGGCATAAGTAAAAATAATGAAAAGATGCTGCAAGGCAGAACCGATACGGGCAAAATTGTAAACTTTAAAGGCGATAAAGTTTTGACAGGAAAATATGTTGATGTAAAAATTATAGAGGCTCATACTTGGAGCTTAAACGGAAAGTTAGTTTAGAAAGGAATGAAAAAAATGACAATTATTGAAAAAGCACACGAGCTTGGAGAAATGATTAAAGCTAGCAAGGAAATGGAGGCGCTTTCTCTTGCGGAAAAGGTTCAGCAGGAGGACAGCGACGCACAGCAGCTTATTGCGGATTTTAATATAAAGAGATTAAATTTGGCACGCGAAATCCAAGGCGGAAAAATCAGTGAGGAAGAGGCAATAAAGAAGAATAATGAAGCATTTTCCGAAATGGTTGAAAAATCGGAAAGTATTAAAAAGTATGTTGAGGCAAAAAAGCAGTTTGACAATTTGGTAAACAGCGTAAACAATGTTATAAACATATATATTATGGGTGAGCAGCAAGGCTGCACACATAACTGTTCAACCTGCGGCGGTTGCCACTAATTAAAAAAACAGGAGCGTTTTACTATGCAGACTGAAAAATTGTCGCCTATGATGCAGCGGTATCTTGAAACAAAAGAGCAATATCCTGACTGCATATTGTTTTATCGGCTGGGTGATTTTTATGAGATGTTTTT
>DMLG01000010.1 GCA_003453455.1 Clostridiales bacterium | reverse complement strand
GGCGAGCTTTCGCGTATGACGCAGTTTAAGGATAAAAGTGCAAAGCATGCTGATAACATAAATGCAGGTCTTTTCACATACCCTGTTTTAATGGCGGCTGATATTCTTTTGTATCAGGCGGATTTGGTACCTGTCGGAAAGGACCAAATGCAGCACATTGAAATAACAAGGGATATAGCGGAGCGCTTTAACAGTATTTACTGCAAGGAGGGAAATCCGGTATTTAAAGTGCCAAAAGGATTTTTGCCAAAATCTGGCGCAAAGGTTATGAGCCTTGCAGAGCCTACTAAAAAAATGTCTAAATCCGACGAAAATCCAAAGGCGTATATATCGATTTTAGACGATTTTGCAGTCATTTCAAATAAAATAAAATCTGCTGTAACAGACTCGGAGGGGAAAATAGAGTACCGCCCCGATGATGATACAAAGGCGGGGATAAATAATCTGCTTACCATAATGGCGGCTGTTACGAAAAGCTCGGAGGAAAAGATTGCCGAGGAGTTTGCTGGCCGTGGTTACGGAGACTTCAAAAAAGCTGTGGCTGAGGCTGTTGTTGAGGAAATAAGACCGATAAGAGCAAGGTATGACGAGCTTTCAAAAAGTAAGGATTACTTAGAAGAAATTTGTAAAAAGGGCGCGCAAAATGCTGATTATATTGCGAATAAAACCCTGAATAAAGTATATAAAAAACTGGGATTTCTGATCTAAAATCTATTATTGGAGATTGCTATGAGTACGAAAGAGACGATTTTTCTAATACTTACATTTGTAGTTGCATTTGCTTTCAGCTTTGCATCAACACCTATTGTGTATAGGCTTGCATACAGGATAGGTGCAATAGATATACCAAAAGACGGCAGGCGTATGCATAAAAAGCCAATTCCAAGACTTGGAGGCTTAGCCATAATTTTCGGATTTACCGTTTCAATTTGCTGTTTTGCACACTTTTCGCGCGCTTTAATAGCAACGCTTTGCGGCGCTTTTATAATTGCTGTAATGGGCGTTATTGATGACTGCAAAAATTTAAGTGCAAAACTTAAATTTTTAATACAAATACTCGCAGCCTTAGTGGTAATAATCGGCGGAAATATAAGGATAACAGTGCTGACAAATCCAAATCTTTTTTCTGATAATCCGTATCTGGTACTTCCTTTGTGGCTTTCAATAAGCGCTACTGTTATATGGATTGTTTTTATTACAAATGCTGTAAATTTCATTGATGGACTTGATGGGCTGGCGGCAGGAGTTTCTGCTATAATGTCTGTAAGCCTTGTGTTTATTGCACTTCGCATACAGGAATATTCCGCAGCAATAATTGGCCTCGCGCTTATGGGTGCATGCTTTGGATTTTTGCCCTTTAATTTCAATCCCGCTAAAATCTTTATGGGCGATACAGGCTCGACATTTTTGGGATTTATGCTTGCAACTCTATCAATACAAGGCGTTTTTAAGAGCTATGCTATAATTACCTTTGCAGTACCGCTTCTGATTTTGGGACTTCCGCTTTTTGATGCGCTTTTTGCAATGATAAGGCGTATTTGTAAAGGGCAGAGCCCTATGGTGGCAGACCGCGGACATCTTCATCACAGGCTCATAGATATGGGATTTTCGCAGAAGCAGACGGTTTTTATTCTTTATGCAATAAGCGGTGTTTTGGGCATAACTGCTGTTGTTCTTGCGGAGAGCGGCACGCTCCGTGCGCTTATTTTGATATTCTGTGTGCTTATATTTTTGCTTATTGAAGGTATGGCTGTAAAGACAATGAATCAAGAAGATGAAATCAAGAAATAGAAAGGCAGATTAAAAATGTTTAACAGGAAAGAACTTAAAGAGCGTGCAAAACTTGTGCTTTTGCGGTCTTATTCAAGAGTGTTTTTGGCATGCCTGGCGGTGAACCTTCTCTCAGGAGGAGGCATAGGGATTTCAACTAAAAAATTGCGTAGTATTGACTTTTCGGCAATGCCTCCGCAAAAGATGGTTGTAGTTTTTGCGATACTTATAACGCTGTCGGTAATTACAATAGCGCTGTCGATTTTTGTGATCTCACCCCTTGGCGTGGGGCTTAAAAAGTTTATGACGGAAAACGCTAAAAGCGATGCCGCCTTAGACCTTTTGCTTATGCCTTTTGGGGAAAATTACAAAAATATTGTTATCGTCCAGTTCGTAAAAAACATTTTTGTGTTTTTATGGTCACTTCCTGCGATTATCCCCACGGTTATTATGGGATTTTTCATAGGTGATATAGAGAACTTGGCAGAGGCGGTAAACAGGGGATCGGCATTAGATAGCGCAAAGCTTTTGATGATTGTATTTTTGTGGCTTTTGTTTACATTGATATTTGCAATTCCGTCAATTATCAAAGAATTACAATACGTTTTGGTGCCGTACATACTTGCTGATAACCCTCAAACCGAGTGGAAATCTGCAATTTCCAAAAGCAAAGAAATGATGGTCGGAAATAAATGGGCGTATGTGAAACTCATTTTCTCATTTGCACTTTGGTACTTAGCAGCAAATCTGCTTTGCTGTATCGGCGGATTTTTGGTTATGCCGTATGTTGAAGCGACTGTATGCGAAATGTATTTGGAGCTTGCAGGCAAAACACCTGTGAATATTGAATATGAATAAAAATAAGGTGACACGAGGGTGTCACCTTTGTTATGTTAAGATTAAATTATATTTCTCTTCTTTTCACGCTGAAAAGTAGGGAAAAAATACCATAACTATTTATATAATGCCAAATCGGTAAGGGCAGTACAAGACCAATAATAAGAACCGCGTTCACCGGAAACTATAAGTTTCAATGTATTTACTCCGCTGACATTTATACCGAAATTTTATTATATTGAATTTATGTGACATAGTTAATATACATAAAATTTAAAATAAGGCAATAGATAAAATAAAAAATCACAATACAGATTGTACTGTGATTTTATAAAAATTAAGTATTTTTACTTAAACTTCACATCTTTTATCTCGAAAACCTTCCCGTTTAAATATTCCAAAATTCCGCTGTCTGTTGCAAACTCAAACTTGATTTTATAAGCATAAAGTGCTTGCTGCGTAAAAGGAAATTTTCGGTTTATTTCAGGACTTGCATACTTCCTATCCCCCAAAAGCGGGTGACCTATATGCGAAAAACTTGCGCGTATTTGGTGTGTTCTGCCTGTTTCAAGCTCTGCCTGAATGAGCGAATAGTCTGGAAATTCCTCTAAAACGCGGTATTTTGTAATCACACTTTTTGAGTTTGGAACGGGTTCATCAAAAAAAGTAACTTTTCTTGTGTTTTCATCACGCAAAAGATAGCCGCAAATTTTTCCTTCTTTTTCCTTAAAATGTCCATATGCAAGGCATAAATAAAATTTTTTAATCTCACGGTTTTTTATTTTCTCATTCAAAATCCTAAGCGCAGCGGCATTTTTTGCGGCAATTACAATGCCGCCTGTGCCACGGTCTATGCGATTTGCAAGGGCGGGGACAAAGGTGTTTTCGTTATCGGGCAAATACTCGCCTTTTTTGTAAAGATAACTTTTGATGTGCGACAGCAGATTTTCGGGATTTTGCTTATCATCTTCGTGCGCCAAAACCCCTTGCGGCTTATTTACAAGGAGCAAATTTTCATCTTCGTAAACGATATTGAGATTTGGGGATATTTCCATAAAGTCGGATAAATAAGAGGGCTTTTCAAAAAAATCGTCACTAAAATAAAGAGATAAAACATCCCCTTCGCAAAGTTTATATGAACCGTCTTTTATATGCTTTGTGCCGAGCTTTACGCAGTTTTTTCGGATACCTTTGTAGAGCATATTTTTTGGAAGATTTGGCATAAGCTTTGTCAAAAACTTGTCAAGCCTTTGCCCTGCATCATTTTTGCCTGCGGTTATCTTTTGCATACAGCAACTCCTTCGTAAATTTTCCTTTAAACATATTGTAACATAAAAGTTTTTGTGATACAATAACTATAATTGTATTTTTTTTTGAGAGGAATTTGATATGGGACTATTTTTTAATTATAATAAACCCGGCCCTGGTGTTGATAAGAATGCGCCTAAGAAAAAGGGGATTTTTCTGTATTTTGAACTGTTTTTCAGGAAATTCTGGCTATTGATTAAGGCAAATATGCTGTATTTTGCCGTAAGTATTCCGGTTATGGCGATATATAATTTTATTATTATCAACGCTTTGACTGCATTTTTGCCAAGCGAGATACAAGCGCAGGCATGGCAGATGTCGCTTGTTTTCACATCAATTATTACAATTCTTTGGGGGGCAGGCCCTGTATCCGGCGGATATACCTATATTTTGCGTAACTCTGCAAGGGAGGAGCATGTTTGGATATGGTCCGATTTCTTTGAAAAATCCAAGGAGACTTTTAAAATTGGCATAATTATGCTTATAGCTGACATATTTATGCTTGTTTTAGGCATAAATGCCGTAAATGTATATGTTGCTATGATAAAATCGGGCTATGCATTTGCCAGGTATGCTCTTGTGGCAATGCTTGTGTTTTTTGTGTTTTACACATTTATGCACTATTATATCTATGAATTTGGCATAACCTTTGAAAACAAAACAAGAAAAACTTTTCAAAATGCGCTGATAACAGGTATTGCAACGCTGCCTGCAAATCTCTTTTTGACAGTATTTGTGGTAGCAGCAACAATATTTATATTTGAAAGACTCACGCCGTTTTCAATCATTTTATTGCTTTTTTTGATATGGATAAGCTTTATGCGGTTTCCTATTGATTTTTATACGGCGCGTATGATAAAACGAAGATTTATAGAAGACAGAACCGGGGAGAGTGGCAAAAAAGATGACGGAATTTCTTGAAAGCTATGATGTGGCTGTAATAGGCGCAGGACATGCAGGAATTGAGGCTGCGCTCGCCTCTGCAAGACTGGGGCAAAAAACAGTTATGTTTTCCATAAGCCTTGATGCAATAGCAAATCTTCCCTGTAATCCAAGTATTGGCGGGACTGCAAAAGGACACCTTGTGCGTGAAATAGACGCACTGGGCGGTGAAATGGGAAAGGCGGCGGACGCTACATTTATTCAGTCAAAAATGCTGAATAAGTCAAAAGGACCTGCAGTACATTCCCTAAGAGCGCAGGCGGATAAACAGGCCTATACTACCGAGATGAGAAAAACGCTGGAAAGTACCGATAATCTTACGATCCGGCAGGCCGAAGTATCCGAATTATTATATGAGTGTACAAATAACAGGACAGTAATTACAGGTGTAAGAACATTTTCCGGTGC
>DMLG01000031.1 GCA_003453455.1 Clostridiales bacterium | reverse complement strand
GTATGGCGACGGCAGGCAGCGGCGATGTACTTGCAGGTATTTTGGCAGGATTTATGCCCGTATGTAAAAATACCTTTGATTGCTCAGTGCTTTCGGTATATGTTCATGGGGCAGCAGGCGATTTTGCCGCAAAAACAGTAGGCGAAACCTCGCTTATAGCAGGAAATATTGTGAGCGCAATATCCCACATATTACCTGTGGAAATCCCGAAAAAAATATGATAAAATAAAGAGGAAAATCAGATGAGAATATGGGCAGAAATCGATATAGACGCATTAAAGCAAAATTTTTCTAATATCCGGAAAAAATTGAAGTCTGAAACCAAAATTATGTCGGTAGTTAAGGCAGATGCATACGGACACGGATATTACGAGTGCTGTAAGGCGCTGACTGAGGCAGGCACAGACGCTTTTGCTGTTGCTACCTTTGACGAAGCAATGCAAATCAGAAGGGCAGGATTTGTTACGCCCATACTAATACTCGGTGCGGTATCTGCGGACGATTTTCCGCGCCTTGCAGAATTTGATATTATGCCCAATATTTTTAGTTTTTCTGACGCCAAGACGCTATCGCAAATAGCGAAAAAAGCCGGTAAAACTGTGAAAATTCATATAAAAATTGATACGGGAATGTCACGGCTCGGATTTTTGGCAGAGGATAATGAAACGGTAAGCGAAATTGTGAAAATTTCAAAGCTTTCAAATATAGAAATTAACGGAATTTTTTCGCATTTTGCCTGTGCAGATGAAGAAAATCCCGATTATACCAATATTCAGTTTAAGAGGTTTATGGGTTTAACTAATCGCCTCGAAGAAAAGGGCGTAAAAATACCGATAAAGCATATTGCAAACAGTGCGGCGATTATGATGTATCCCGAAATGCAGCTTGATATGGTAAGACCGGGAATTATCCTTTACGGATATTACCCGTCAGACGAAGTTGATAAGGGAAGACTTTCCATAAAGCCTGTTATGAACTTAAAAGCAAGGGTATCGCTTGTAAAGGAGTTAGATGCGGGAGTAGGGATAAGCTATGGAAAAGAGTACATAACCGATAAAAAAACTAAAATTGCGACTGTTCCAATCGGTTATGCTGACGGATATATACGCACGCTTGCCAAAAATGCAAAAATGGAGGCAGGGGGACACCTTGCACCCGTTGTAGGAAGAATTTGTATGGACCAATGTATGATTGATGTCACAAATGTCAATAATATAAAAATAGGTGACGAAGTAACCATATTTGGCAGCGGACAAATTACTGCCGACAATGTTGCAAAGTGGATGGGCAGTATAAGCTATGAGGTTTTGTGCCTTGTTGCAAAGCGTGTTCCGAGATTTTATAAAGAAGGGGGCAGGATAATCAAAAAAGTTGACTATTTAGAGGAAGTATAAAAAGCATAGCGGGGGGCATGATTACTTTGTCACACAGAAAAAGGGGCGTAGCCGATTTAAAATTTATAAAAAGTGAAAACAAATCCGTTCCCGAAATTTGCGCCGTTTATAAAAGGAAAAATCTGCTAAAAGACGGCTATAAAAAGACGGCAAAAACCAATCTTTTTTTAGCCGAGATGTGTTTAGAAGCGGATAATGAGGCATTGTCCGCATGTGAGGAAAAACTAACGGAGTGTGAATAGTGGTGGTTGTAAAACGAGGAGACATCTATTACGCCGATTTAAGCCCTGTTATAGGGAGTGAACAAGGCGGCATAAGACCTGTTTTGATAATCCAGAACGATGTTGGCAATAAATACAGCCCAACGGTTATTGCAGCGGCTATAACTTCGCAGATAAATAAGGCGAAAATGCCGACGCATATTGAATTGCCTGCATCAGAGTACGGACTTTATAAGGATTCTGTGGTACTGCTCGAACAAATACGGACGATTGACAAAAGACGATTGAGAGAAAAGGTTGCACATTTAGATAAAGAGCTTATGGAGGATGTTAATAGCGCCCTTGCTGTAAGCTTTGGTATAGAAAATATTTAGGCAAAATAGGGAGATATTATGTGTAAATATTGATGTGGTGCTTGCACTACATAGATTTTGAGGACTGCAAAATGCAGTCCTCTTGTTTTTTCATATATAGTTTTTTTAATATCTACTTTTCAGCGTGAAAAGTAGCAAAAGCGCTGGGAGGGTCGGATTCCCTCCCAGACCCTCCACAAACCGTTTAAGGGGATACTCCCCTTAAAAATCCCCTCACATAAATGGGTGTATCCCTTGGAGGGGAAAGTGAATTTCGCCAGTGTGTCTGCAAATTTCCCTCTGCCGAAGGCAGAACTGAGCAGTCGGGGCGAATTGCGAAGTTTGCAAAAGCATAGCTTTTAGCGAACTTGCGCACCTGAGCCAGAAATTAGGAGATACATAAGGGCACACCCTTATGTGCCTTTTGGTACTTTGCGGCAAGGCAAAGTACATATAAAACAATTTGCTGCTTTTCATGCCCTGAAAAGTAGATATAAACCTACCAAATTTCTTTTGCAATAAGGCGGTTAAAATCTTCTGTTATATTTATGAGCAATAATATCACAATATGAGATATATGTCATCAATGTGAGATAATATATAATTTTTCCGTAAAGGGGGAGTTATATGAGATTGCGAGATTTGCGTGAGGACAGCGATTTAAAACAGAAGGAGCTTGCAGATTTTCTACACATTAAACAAAACACTTATTCACAATATGAAAACGGGCAAAGGCAGCTTCCTGTTGATGTGCTTATAAAACTGGCTAAATATTATAAAGTTTCAACCGATTATATACTTGGATTGACAGATAAAAAATAAAAATTGCAAAATTTCTTTAAAACTGTTGATTTTTTGTTGGTTTTACTTTAAAATATAGGCTATATTATTATGTATTGGGGGTAGATAGATGCAAAATCTAATCAGTTTGAGGAACATCAATGTGGAGTTTGACGGGGAGACAATTCTGAATAATATCAATCTTGATATTAAGGACAAGGAATTTGTCACACTTTTAGGACCGTCAGGCTGCGGAAAAACAACAACTCTGCGTATTATAGGCGGATTTTTGACGCCTGACAGCGGAACAGTAAGTTTTGAGGGAAAGGAAATAAACAATCTTCCTGCCTACAAGCGAAATGTAAACACGGTTTTCCAAAGGTATGCGCTTTTCCCGCATCTTAATGTGTACGACAATGTGGCATTTGGACTAAGGATTAAGAAGATGCCTGAAAAGGAAATACAAAAGCGTGCAAAGGAAATGTTAGAGCTTGTAAACTTAAAAGGCTATGAAAAAAGAAGCATAAACAGCTTATCAGGCGGTCAGCAGCAGCGTGTTGCAATAGCGCGCGCATTAGTAAATCAGCCAAAGGTGCTACTTTTGGACGAGCCTTTGGGCGCACTCGATTTAAAGCTCCGAAAGGAAATGCAGACAGAGCTTAAAGCAATACAGCAGAGACTTGAAATAACCTTTATTTATGTAACACACGACCAGGAGGAAGCCTTAACTATGAGCGACACGGTAGTCGTTATGAACAAGGGCGATATCCAGCAGATAGGCTCTCCTGTCGATATATATAATGAGCCGATAAACGCGTTTGTTGCAGACTTTATCGGTGAAAGCAATATTTTAGACGGAATAATGAAAAAGGATTTGCTTGTCGAAATTTTTGGAAGCGAATTTGAGTGCGTGGACAGAGGTTTTGGCGAGAATACGCCTGTTGATGTGGTAATAAGACCTGAGGACATCAAGATAGTTGATGCAGAAAATGCGAAAATTGCAGGCATTGTGGAGTCGGTAACATTTAAGGGCGTGCATTATGAAATGGTGATTGAAGCCTATGATTTTTCCTGGCTTGTTCACTCGACAAAGGCGGCGGAAGTCGGTTCAACAGTCGGTATTTCCTTTGACCCATACGATATCCATATCATGCGGAAAATGGAGGAAAGGAAATGAGAAAAAAGTTGATTTCTGCTCCGTACATTTTATGGATGGCGGTTTTTATTGTCGTTCCGCTTGCAATGGTGGCGTATTTTGCATTCACCGACGGCAACGGTAATTTCACACTTGATTATATTGCAAATGTTGCACAATATACGAACATTTTTGTGCGCTCAATCTGGCTTGCGGCAATTGCGACGGTTATTTGCCTTGTAATTGCATATCCTGCCGCATTTATTTTGGGGACTATGGATAAAAAACATCAAAGTACCCTTATTATGATTGTAATGCTGCCTATGTGGATGAATTTTCTTCTGCGTACTTATGCATGGATGACGCTTTTGGGCAATAACGGAATTATAAACAGGGCTTTGGGGCTCGTCGGACTTGGACCTTATAAGCTGCTAAATACACAAGGTGCAGTTGTTTTGGGAATGGTTTATAACTATTTACCGTATATGATACTGCCTCTTTATTCAGTTATAGTAAAAATTGATAAAATGCTTTTGGAGGCGGCGCAGGATTTGGGCGCAAATAGCCGAAAAGTGCTGTTTAAAGTGGTATTTCCTTTGAGCCTTCCCGGAGTTATGTCGGGGATAACAATGGTTTTTGTACCCGCTATAAGTACATTTATAATTTCGCGAATGTTAGGCGGAGGAAGCAATCTCTTAATCGGTGACCTTATTGAAATGCAGTTTTTAGGTAACTCCTATAACCCTAATCTGGGTGCAGGTATTTCGCTTGTCTTAATGGTTATTGTCCTTCTGATTATGACAATAATGAACCAGTTTGACAGCGATGACGAAGACAGAGTTCTTATATAGGAGGGACAGATTATGAAAAAGATTTCTAAAATTTATATGTCGCTCCTTCTGCTGTTTTTCTATCTGCCGATTTTCGTGCTTATTGTGTTTTCATTTAACACTACAAAAAGCAGGAGCGTTTTTGAAGGGTTTACCTTTGACTGGTATATAAAGCTTTTCCATAACGAGCTTATATTGACATCTTTCAGAAACACTATTATTATTTCGGTTCTTGCGTCAATTTTATCGACAATTTTGGGAACGGTCGCTGCAATAGGCATAAACAATATGAAGAAATTACCGAAAGCACTTGCTTTAAATGTCAACAATATCCCGATAATAAACCCTGAAATTGTAACGGGTGTATCGCTTATGCTGCTTTTTGTGTTTTTTGCGGCAAGAATGAATTTCAGCTTTGGATTTGGCACGCTTTTGATTGCGCACATAACCTTTGATGTACCGTATGTGATACTCAATGTTATGCCGAAGTTCAGGCAAATGAACCCGAATATTTACGAGGCGGCGCAAGATTTAGGCGCAAATCCGATATCTGCATTCTTCAAGGTGGTTTTGCCTGAAATAATGCCCGGTATTGTATCGGGATTTTTGATGAGCTTTACCTTTTCGCTTGACGATTTCGTAATAAGCTATTTCACATCAGGCGCAACATCACAGACCTTGCCTATTACGATTTATTCAATGACAAGGCGTAAGGTAAGTCCTGAGATAAACGCACTTTCCACAATCATTTTTGCAGTAGTTGTCGTGGTACTTCTTCTCAAAAACATAATAGACAAAAAGAGCGAGAAGGAGATGACGGTATGAAAAAAATAATATATTTTTTGGTTTTGGTATCGATGATTTTTTCGCTGTCTGCCTGCCGGCTTCAACACATAAATGAAGATGAGGAAGAGGAAGAGCAGACGCTTACGATAGAAAACCCTGAATTTTATGAGCGTTTTAAGGATAAAGGCATGTCTATCAATGTCTATAACTGGGGCGAATATATTTCAGACGGCAGCGACGGGCTTTTGGATGTGAATTCAGAGTTTACAAAGCTTACGGGTATTCAGGTTAATTATTCAACTTATGCTACAAACGAGGAGCTTTATGCAAAATTAAAGGGCGGCGGTGCAAGCTATGATGTTATAATTCCTTCCGATTATATGATTTCGCGAATGATTAAAGAGGGAATGCTCCAAAAGCTGAATTTTGCAAATATCCCGAACTTTGAGAACATTATGGATAAGTTCCGTGATAAGGATTATGACAAGGGTAATCAGTATTCCGTGCCGTACACATGGGGAACGGTCGGAATTATTTACGATAATACCGCAATAGATATGCCCGAGGAGGATATTGACTGGGATATTTTGTGGAATGAGGACTATGCCGACAGCATACTTATGTTCGATAATCCACGGGATGCGTTTGCCATCGCGGAGACTCTTTTGGGATATTCAATGAATACCGAAAATCCGCGTGAAATTAAGGCGGCGGCAGAAAAGTTAAAGGAGCAAAAACCGCTTGTGCAGTCCTATGTAATGGACGAGATTTTTGATAAAATGGGCGCAGGCGAGGCCGTTTTAGCACCATATTACGCAGGCGATGCGGTAACTTTAATGGACGAGTATGACCATTTGAGCTTTGTTATTCCGAAAAGCGGAACAAACCTGTTTTTTGACGCTATGTGCATACCAACATGCGCACAGAATAAAGAGGCGGCAGAGCTTTATATAAACTTTATGTTAGAGCCTGATATTGCATATGCAACGACTTCATATATCGGCTATTCAACGCCAAATGAGGCAGCATTTGAGATGCTTGATGATGAGGTGAAAGAGGACGGAATTTCGTATCTTGACGATGAGTATCTTGAAAATCATACAACTGTTTTTGTTAATATGTCGGACGAGGCAAATCGCCTTATGCAGGATTTGTGGACTGAAATGAAATCGACAGAGGACAGCACGAAAAATAAGTGGGTTGTACCGATATTTATGCTTTCCTGCATACTCTTATCAATTCTGATTTTGGTAAGACGCGCAGTAAAAAAGAAAAAAGATGTGTTTTAATTAAAAAAGCCTTCTATATAGAAGGCTTTTTTGTATGGGAATGATTTACCAGATTTCCTTTGCAATAAGGCGGTTAAAATCTGCTGATTCCGACTTGTCAAGGTCTGCAAGTCCTTCAAAAACATCGCCGCTTACTGTTATAATGTCCGAAACTTCAAATTCGCTTGTTTCAATCTGTGGTTTTATATACTTTTTCATTGCTTTTCCTCCTAAAATTAAAAAATGCGCCAACCGAAGCTGACGCATAAAAAACGAAAATATCCCATATTTAATTGTTTAATTTATTTGGCAGTATAAATATACCATAATAAAAGATTTTTTGCGAGGGTTTTAACCAAAATTCTTCCTACTTTTGTGCGCCAAAAGTAGCAAAAGCGTTGGGGGATTCGATTTCCCCCAAACCCCTTAAAACGACCAAAGGGGACTTTCGTCCCCTTGCGGAATCCCCTTTATGCGCCTTTTGATACTTTGCACCAAAGGCAAAGTACATATAATTTCAATATTGAAAAGTAGATATAAAACAAAAAAGCAGTTGCGACATAAGCAGCTGCTTTTAAACCAAATCAGTTTTCACTAACATAAATCGTTGTTTTAAGCGGCACATATGATATGAGCCAGTCAAGCTCCGCAGGGCGGACACGCACGCAGCCGTGCGAATTTTTGACGCCGACTGCGTTATTATAATCACTTCCGTCAAATTTCAAAAGTGTTGAATGTATGGCATAGCCGCCGTGAAACCGCATTATTGGTCCTACATAAAAATTGTCATATGTCCATCTGCTCTCTTTTGATATGTACTTAAATACACCCGTCACGGTAGGTGAGTCGGGAGCGCCTATCGAGCATTTACAGGAGTAAACCTCCCGCCAATTTTTATCTTTTCCAAGAAAAACATAAACTGTATATTTTGACTTATTTACCCATACGAGGTATGGTGTGTCGGAGGGCAAGTCCATGCTGTTTACCGACTTTTCCGAATCAAGCTCATTTTCGGGTAAATCAGCATATACCGACATCATATTACCGTCTGTATCTGATTTAAAGGTAAACCCAAGGCTTTTTAAGACTATTTCACAAGGGGCATACACTATATCACCGAGCAAAAAAGGTGCCGCCGGAAGCTCTTCATCTTTATGATTTAAACTTGCACTTGTTTTTCCTAAATGCATAGCAACAATATTTTTGCCATAGGTTATGGTAATCTGATTTTCGCTGTCAACTGAAAAATCATTTGCACCGAGATAGGATAGAAGCTCCTTTATAGGCAGCATAAGCGTTTCTCCCTCAAAAACGGGGAAGGATGAAAGGTCAACTCCCTTTCCGAAAACATAGATATTTACAAGATTTATGCTGTTATCATCTTTCAGTATTTCTTCTTCAACTATTTCAGTATTTTCGGTAGTTTCTTGTATTTCCTCACCCTCTGCAAAAACAGCGGTTTGTATCAAAAGTATAAAAATCAGGGAAAAAATAATTTTTTTCATATACTCCTCCTAAAAACAGGAAAATTATACCATTTATAAAGGAGATAATCAAGTCCAAAATAAAAAAAGTGTGCGACACTATTCGCAGGATAGTATCGCACCTTCTAATATTTCGGTAATTTCCGCAAGAGATGTTGCCATAAAAACACGAGTTTTCAGATTATTTGCGTTTTTTATACCCTTTAAATACCAGGCTATATGCTTTCGCGCCTCCAATACACCGATATGCTCACCTTTATCGGAGCAGAGCATATTTGCGTGAGAAAGCGCAGTTTTGAGTTTATCTTTTGCGGTGGGGTAATATGCTACGGCACCATTTTCCAAAAGCTCACGCACTTGCCTGAAAATGAACGGATTTCCAAGTGCTCCCCGACCTATCATAATCCCGTCACAGCCTGTTATATCAAGCATATTTTTTGCATCTTCTGCTGTGAAAATATCGCCATTTCCTATAACGGGGATTTTCACGGCGGATTTAACTTCTTTTATGGCAAAAAGGTCGGCTTTTCCCGAATAAAGCTGCTCTTTCGTTCTTGCGTGGACTGCTAAGC
>DMLG01000128.1 GCA_003453455.1 Clostridiales bacterium | reverse complement strand
CATCACAAAATGAACAGGATTCTCGCCACTATGCAAAAGCCTCAAAAACAGCAATGTTAGAGCCTTCGGATTCAGAGGAATGCAAAGAATTTACACGCCGTGCATTTAGCCTTTCCGAAGAATTTGACACGCCTTTCTTCCTGCGGCTTTCCACTCGCGTTTCTCATTCGCAGAGTCTTGTAGAAATTGGAGAAAGAGAAAATTATGAGCTTAAATCCTATGAGAAAAACCCTGCAAAATTTGTTATGATGCCTGCAAATGCTGTTAAGCGTCATGTTGTGGTTGAAGAACGCACCAAAAAACTTATAGAATTTGCCGAAAATTGCGAGTTTAATAAAATAGAAGATAACAAATCAAAAATTGGCGTAATTACCGCAGGTATTTCATATATGTATGCAAAAGAGGCTCTTGGGAATAAGGTAAATTACTTGAAGCTCGGAATGGTATATCCCCTTCCCGAAAAGCTGATACGCAAATTTGCGGACACGGTTGACAAACTCTATGTAATCGAGGAGCTTGACCCGTTTATCGAGGAACATTGCAAGGCTTTGGGTATTGAGGTTATCGGAAAAGACGCTTTCACTATGCTCGGCGAATACACGCCCAGCATGATTAAATCGGCAGTTTTAGGAGAGCCTGCACCTGAATTTACTGAAATTACCGAAACGATACCTCAAAGACCGCCTGTTCTATGTCCCGGCTGTCCGCACAGAGGCACATTCTATATCTTAAAAAAGCTCGGGCTTGTTGTTTCAGGCGATATAGGCTGCTACACCTTGGGCGCCGCACCGCCTCTTACAAGCGTTGATACAACAATCTGTATGGGCGCGTCGGTATCCGCAGCGCACGGCATGGCAAAGGCCCGCGGAAAAGAGTTCAACAAAAAACTTGTTTCCGTTATCGGAGATTCAACTTTTATCCATTCAGGAATTACAGGGCTTATCGATATTGTCTATAATAAAGGGGCAAATACAGTAATTATACTCGACAACTCAATAACAGGTATGACCGGTCATCAGGATAATCCAACAACAGGCTATACAATACGCGGCGAGGAAACAAAACAGGTTGACCTTTTAGCGCTCTGCAAATCGGTAGGCATTGAACATGTTGTGATTGCAGACCCGTTTGACCTCAAAAACTTTGAAAAGGTTGTAAAAGAGGAAACCGAGCGCGACGAGCCGTCGGTTATCATAGCACAGCGTCCCTGCGCTCTCTTAAAACGGGTTAAATATACAGGGCATTGTGTGATTTCCGATAAATGTAAAAAGTGCAAGATGTGTATGAAACTGGGCTGTCCTGCTATTTCTGAGGACAAGGACGGAAATATTAAAATAGATTTAACGCAATGTAACGGCTGCGGTCTGTGCGTAAATGTATGTCCGTTTGACGCCATAGTTAAGGAGGACTGATTGTAATGAGTAAAAAAGTTATGATAGTGGGCGTAGGCGGTCAGGGAACGCTGCTTGCGAGCCGCATTTTGGGAAATACTGTAATAAACGAAGGCTTTGATGTAAAAGTTTCCGAAGTTCACGGAATGAGCCAGCGCGGCGGAAGCGTCGTAACCTATGTAAAGTACGGCGACAAGGTATTTTCGCCGATAATAGGCAAAGGCGAGGCAGATATAATTCTTGCCTTTGAAATGCTTGAAGCATACCGCGCTCTTCCTTATCTTAAAAAAGGCGGAAAAATTATCGTAAATACCCAAGAGATAGACCCTATGCCCGTTATAACAGGCGCTATGGAATATCCCGAAAATATCGAAAAAACACTCTCTGCAAAGGCAGACGTTACCTTTGTAAACGCTTTGGAGCTTGCACAAAAGGCAGGAAATTTCAAGGCGGTAAATGTAGTTTTGATAGGAGTTATGGCAAAAAGCACAGATATCGCTTATGAAAAATGGCTTGAAACAATTAAGACTACCGTTCCTCCTAAGTTTTTAGAGGTTAATCTCAAAGCATTTGAGCTTGGATATAACTTTTAGGAGGTGACATAATATGATGTGGCAGAAAGAAATCGAAACTATGCCAAGGAGTGAGATAAAAAAACTCCAAAGTGAGCGCTTAGTATGGCAAGTGAAGCGAATGTACGAAAATGTTGCGCTTTTCAGAAAGAGAATGGACGAAATGGGGGTTAAACCCTCTGATATCAAGTCTGTTGACGACCTTGCAAAGCTTCCGTTTTCCTACAAACAGGATTTGAGGGATTATTACCCCTACGGACTGTTTGCCGTTCCTATGGACGAAATCGTGCGCGTTCATGCATCAAGCGGTACAACGGGCAAAAAAATCGTGGTCGGTTACACAAGAAATGACCTTGCTGCTTGGAATAACTGCGTTGCAAGAATGATGACGGCAATAGGTCTTGGGAAGGACGATTTTGTTCAGATTTCCTACGGCTACGGACTATTTACAGGCGGTTTGGGCGCACACGGAGGCGCAGAAACAATAGGTGCTACTACAATTCCGACTTCTTCGGGAAATACTCATAACCAAATTCAGACTATGATTGACTTCGGCTCAACGGCGTTATGCTGTACCCCCTCCTACGCCCTTTATTTAGGCGAAGCAATAGAGGAGGCAGGTCTTACCGATAAGCTTAGCTTAAAGGCAGGAATATTCGGTGCAGAGCCATGGACCGAGGATATGAGAGCCGCAATAGAGGAAAAGCTTCACATAAAAGCGTATGATATTTACGGGCTTTCTGAAATTATGGGACCCGGTGTTGCCTGCGAATGTGAGGAGCAGGCAGGTATGCATGTATGGGAGGATATGTTTATCCCCGAAATAGTGGACCCCGATACAGGAGAACAACTACCCTACGGTGAGCAGGGCGAGCTTGTATTCACCACAATCACAAAAGAGGGTTTTCCGCTTATTCGTTACCGCACTCACGATATCTGCACATTGATTGAGGAGCCTTGTAAATGCGGAAGAACGCACATACGCATGAAAAAGCCCTGCGGCAGAAGCGATGATATGCTTATTATCCGCGGTGTAAATGTTTTCCCAAGTCAGATTGAAGAGGTACTTTTAAAAATCGGCGAGGGCATAACGCCAAATTATCAGATAATAGTTGACCGCGTGAATAATAATGATACATTTGACATCAATGTTGAAATGAGCGAAAGCCTTTTTGCAGATGATGTTCGCTCGGTTGAGGCTCTTGAAAAGAATATAACCGCAAGAATTCGCGAGGTTTTGGGGATTGGAGCAAAAGTGCACCTTGTAAACCCCAAATCCATAACACGCAGCGAGGGCAAGGCAAAAAGGGTAATTGATAACAGAAATCTTAAATAGGAGGAAGTTAATATGCTAATAAAACAGCTTTCCGTTTTTGTAGAAAACAAGCCTGGACGGCTTGCTGCCGTTATTGAGGCTCTTGGCAAGAATAATGTAAATATGAGCGCTTTGTCCCTTGCAGACACCTCGGAATACGGCATTTTAAGAGTTATAGTTGATAACCCTGAGGCTGCTGTTGAGATTTTGAAGGGAATTGGAGTTATTGTTAAAATTACCAAGGTTTTAGCAGTTTCCATGGACGATACCCCTGGTGGGCTTTCAAAAATTCTTGATGTTTTCCTGAAAAATGAAATAAATGTTGACTATATGTATGCATTTGTCGGAAAGGCCGCTGACAGGGCAGTGATGGTTGTAAAAGTTTCCGATGTTAAAAAGGCGGAAGACGCTCTGCTTGCGGCAGGAATTCAGACATTAGACGCTGATGATGTCTATCGTGCATAAAGTTTATACACAAAAAAAGCCGTCTTATAAAGACGGCTTTTTTAATCTGCTTTCTTCTTTTCAATATAAATTACTCTATCGCACATATCAAAGGCCGCCTGCTTATGGCTTACTATTATGCAGGTTTTATCGGTCATTTCCCGAATTGCAGAAAGCAGTTGTTTTTCTGTCTGCGAGTCAAGCGCCGATGTTGACTC
>DMLG01000046.1:4964-5980 GCA_003453455.1 Clostridiales bacterium | reverse complement strand
TAACCGCAAAATATTGGTTTATATCTCTTTCAAGCCCTGCATTTCTAATTTCCTCACGGAAAATAGCGTCTGCATCGCGCAGAATTTCTAATTTTTCCTCGGTAATCTCGCCAATAACTCTTACTGCAAGACCGGGGCCGGGGAAGGGCTGGCGCCATACAAAACTCTCAGGGAGGTCAAGCTCAACTCCGAGTTGTCTTACCTCATCTTTGAACAAATCGCGAAGAGGCTCGATGATTTCCTTAAAATCAACGCAGTCCGGAAGACCTCCTACATTGTGATGGCTCTTTATGGTTGATGCGTCACCTGTACCTGACTCAATAACATCAGGGTAAATAGTGCCTTGAACTAAAAAATCAACCTTGCCGATTTTTTTCGCCTCTGCCTCAAACACGCGAATAAATTCCTCACCTATGATTTTGCGCTTTTTCTCGGGTTCTGTAACGCCTGCCAGCTTACTCAAAAATCTGTCCTTTGCGTTCACTCTTATCAAGTTTATGTCATATTGCTTTCTGAAAATATTTTCAACCTCATCGCCCTCGTTTTTGCGCAAAAGACCGTGGTCAACAAAAACGCAGGTTAGCCGGTCGCCGATAGCTTTATGTATCATAACCGCCGCAACGGAGGAATCAACGCCTCCCGAAAGTGCACACAGTACCTTTTTATCGCCGATTTTTTCCTTTAAGGCTTTAATTGATTTTTCTGCAAAATCGTGCATTAGCCAGTCGCCTTTGCAACCACAGACATTATAAAGGAAATTTTTGAGCATTTTTTTGCCTTCCGGGGTATGATTTACTTCGGGGTGATACTGAATGCCGTAAAGTTTCTTTTTCTCATTTTCAAATGCCGCACAAGGGCAGGAGTCGGTAGTTCCTATAACTTTAAATCCGTCGGGGAGTTTGGACACAAAATCAGTATGGCTCATCCAACAGGAAGTTTCGCTTGGAATGTCATCAAAAATTTTACTTTTTTCCAAATGCAGGCGGCATTTTCCGTATTCGCGCATTGTTGCAGGC
>DMLG01000046.1:0-4839 GCA_003453455.1 Clostridiales bacterium | reverse complement strand
CTTATCTATTTTGGGAGAATTCTCCTCATAAACGCTATTTGGACCACCTGTAAAAATAATACCTACGGGATTTTTTGCCTTTACGGCATCAAGACCTTTACTATAAGGCATAACCTCACAGTAAACATTACATTCTCTTACACGGCGTGCAATAAGCTGATTATACTGTCCGCCAAAATCAAGCACCAAAACCAATTCGTTGTCCATAAATCAAGTTCCTTTCCGAGTTTTCCAAAATTATAACATTTTATTTTAAAATTTTCAATAGAAAAAGCTCCGATTTCGGAGCTTTTTGTAAAATTATTTCAGATTATTTTCGAGCTTTGCAAGTTCTTCGGCTATTTCCTTTGGAAGTCTATCTCCAAATTGTGCAAAATACTCTTTCTGATTTTCAACATCTTTTAGCCATACCTCTTTATCAACGGTCAAAAGTTCTTTTAATGTATCCATATCCAAATCGAGGTCAGTTATATCTATATCTTCAGGTCTTGGCATAAATCCGATAGGACTTTCGACTGCATCAGCCTTTCCTTGGCATCTGTCTAAAATCCATAAAAGTACGCGCATATTATCGCCGAATCCGGGCCACATAAAGTTGCCGTCATCGTCCTGTCTGAACCAGTTTACATGGAAAATCTTAGGTGCCTTTTCGGGGTCAATTTTTCTGCCCATCTCTAACCAATGACCAAAATAGTCAGCCATATTATATCCGACAAACGGCTTCATAGCCATAGGGTCGCGTCTTACGACTCCGACTTCGCCTGCGGCTGCTGCGGTAGTTTCGGACGCCATAGTAGCGCCGATAAATACACCGTGCTGCCAATCCCTTGCCTGATATACAAGCGGCGCACATTTTGCGCGTCTGCCGCCGAACACGATTGCGTCAATCGGCACACCCTGCGGATTTTCAAATTCGCTTGAAATGCATGGGCAGTTTACAGCGGGTGCAGTAAATCTTGAATTCGGATGTGCAAGCTTGTTGCCCTCTGCTATATATTCAGGACCGTTCACCTTTTTACCTGTCCACTCGGTGGCATTTACAGGCGGATTTTTGTCAAGTCCTTCCCACCATACGGTGTTATCGTCATTATTTATTGCAACATTTGTAAAAATAGTATTCTTCTTGGTTGCCTCTAAGGCATTAAAGTTTGTTTTCTCAGATGTACCCGGTGCAACACCAAAAAATCCTGCTTCGGGATTTATTGCATAAAGTCTTCCGTCAGGACCTATTCGCAGCCACGAAATATCGTCGCCGACAGTCCAGACTTTATATCCCTTTTTGCGCAGATATTCGGGAGGGATAAGCATAGCAAGATTTGTTTTTCCGCAAGCAGACGGGAATGCCGCACAGATATAATGTACTTCACCCTGTGGGTTTTCAAGTCCTAAAATCAGCATATGCTCAGCCATCCAGCCCTCTTTCATACCAAGGTATGATGCAATTCGGAGCGCAAAGCATTTTTTGCCCAAAAGAACATTTCCGCCGTATGCAGAGTTAATTGACCAAATGGTAGAATCCTGTGGGAATTGCACAATATAGCGCTCCTCAGGATTTACATCTTTTTTTGCGTGCAGACATTTTACAAAATCTCCGCTATCACCAAGCTGTTTCATAACAGCCTCGCCGATTCTTGTCATAATCGCCATATTAAGTACAACATATATGCTGTCTGTAAGCTCTATACCTATCTTTGAGAAGGGCGAGCCGACAGGACCCATAGAATAGGGAATAACATACATTGTTCTGCCGTTCATTGAATTTTTGTATAAAGCACGAAGCTTTGCATACATTTCGTCAGGTGCCATCCAGTTGTTTATAGGGCCTGCTTCTTCCTTTGTCGGGGTACAGATAAATGTTCTGTCCTCAACGCGTGCAACATCGTTTGGAGCTGTTCTGTGATAGTAGCAGCCGGGGAGCTTTTCCTCATTTAATTTTATCATTTCGCCTGTTCTTACAGCTTCTTCGCGCAATTTATCAAGCTGAGCTTCGCTGCCGTCAATCCAAATTATTTCGGAAGGCGCGCACATTTTTGCCATTTCATCAATCCAGGCATTTACGGTTTTATTATTTGTCATGGTTTTTACCTCCTTTTGCCAATTAAAAACCTTATTATGTAATGTATTATGCTGAAAAACCAAATTTTCCACCATTATAAAATCATTATATCACAAAAAATATTTTTTGTGAAGAGTATAATGCAAAAAAAATGCAGAATTGTGATATTTTTTTGTTTTTTGGGGAGGATTTTAAATAATTTTTGAATTTTAGTTGACAAAAAAAGATTTGTGTGGTACACTCTAATAGTTGTACGGCTCCTTGGTCAAGTGGTTAAGACTCTGCCCTCTCACGGCAGCATCGGGGGTTCGAATCCCCCAGGAGTCACCAACGGAGCGAGCGGAAGACCGCTTGCTCTGTTTTTTTATTTAGAAATCTAAGGTGGTATTTTTTATGATAAAACGGCTTTTTGGTTCTTTAAGAGAATATAAGATGCCTGCTATAATTACTCTTTTGTTTATATTGAGTGAGGCGGTAATTGAAACATTTATACCATTTATAACAGCGGAGCTTGTGAACAGGGTTCAGGCGCAGGCGGAAATAGCGGAGGTACTGAAAACAGGACTTTTGCTTGTTGCTATGGCAGTTTTGTCGCTGGTCTGCGGCGGTGCGGCGGCATTTACCTGTTCCTATGCATCGGCAGGATTTGCAAAGAATTTACGAAGCGATATGTTTCAGAAAATACAGACTTTTTCCTTTGAAAACATAGACAGATTTTCTTCATCGTCTCTTGTTACAAGAATGACGACAGATGTCAATAATGTTCAAATGTCATTTATGATGATAATACGAGTTGCACTGCGAAGTCCTTTAATGCTTGTTTTTTCAATAGTTATGGCATACATAATGGGCGGACCGCTTGCATCAGCGTTTGTCGTTGCAGTACCCATACTCGGAATAGGACTTTATCAGATTGCAAAAAGGGCAATGCCGGCTTTTCGCAGAGTTTTCAAAAAATATGACCGTATGAATGAATCCATAGAGGAAAATATTCGGGCAATGCGAATAGTAAAAGGTTTTTCCCGTGAGGAATATGAAAAGGCAAAGTTCAAGGACGCCGCAGAGGATATCTGCATTGACTTTACCAAGGCGGAAAAGCTTGTCGCACTTAATATGCCTCTTATGCAGCTGTGTATGAACTTCAATTCGGTATTTATACTATATGTAGGCTCAAAAATGGTAATAAACGGCATAGGAAATGTAGGCATAGGTCAGATTTCTGCAATGATTTCCTACGGCGTTCAGGTTTTGATGTCGCTTATGATGCTGTCTATGATATATGTTATGCTTACAATGTCGGCAGAGTCGGCAAAAAGAATTGCGGAGGTCTTAGATGAGACGCCGTCGCTAAAAGAACCGCAAAATCCTAAAAAAGCAGTTTCAGACGGTTCGGTTGAGTTTAACAATGTAAGTTTTAAATACAGCCCAAAAGCGAAAAAGTGCGTACTGTCTGATATAAATGTAAAAATTCCATCGGGAACAACGGTTGGAATAATAGGGGGTACAGGTGTAGGAAAATCCTCGCTTGTTCAGCTTATAGCAAGGCTTTACGATGTGTCGGAGGGCAGCGTTAAGGTTGGCGGATGCGATGTTCGCGATTATGATATAGAAACTCTCCGGAATGCGGTTGCTATGGTTTTGCAGAAAAACCTGCTTTTCTCGGGAACTATAAAGGAAAACCTGATGTGGGGCAACGAAAATGCAACGGATGCAGAAATTACAGAGGCTTGCAAGATTGCCTGCGCAGATGAATTTATCGGGACTTTCCCCGATAAATATGAAACAAAAATAGAACAGGGCGGAACTAATGTTTCAGGAGGTCAGAGGCAGCGACTTTGCATAGCAAGAGCGCTTTTAAAAAAGCCTAAGATACTGATACTTGATGATTCCACAAGCGCCGTTGATACAAAAACAGATGCGCTGATAAGAAAGGAACTCGCCTCGTATATTCCCGAGACAACAAAAATCATTATAGCACAGCGAGTGTCCTCTGTTCAGGACGCGGATATGATAATAGTTATGAATAACGGTGGGATTTCACAAATCGGAACACATGACGAGCTTTTAAAATCAAGTGAAATCTACCGTGAAATATATGAGCAGCAGACAAATGGGGGTGAGGAAGATGAATAAAAAGGCTAATCCCCGAACAATGGGAAGGGTTATAAAAACACTTTTTTCCTTCTATCCTGTGTTGCTTCCCGTAACGCTTTTGTGTATTCTCCTTTCCTCAGCGGCAGCGGCTGTTCCCGATGTTTTTATCCAGAAGGTAATAGCTGTAATTGAAAAATGGGGCGCATCCGGAAACTGGGAGGCTGCAAAAGCTGAGCTTGTGCCTCAGATGTTTGTTTTAATTGCAATTTATATTGCGGCGCTTATTATGGTATATGTGTATAATCAGCTTATGGCGGTCATAACGCAGGGATTTCTTGCAAAAATGCGGTGCAAAATGTTTGACGGTATGCAAAATCTTCCCATACGCTATTTTGACACCCATAAAACGGGCGATGTAATGAGCAGGTACACAAATGATATTGATACGCTACGGCAGCTTGTGTCACAGGCGATACCGTCGCTTTTAAGAGCCGGCGCACTTGTAATATGTGTATTTTTTGTGATGCTCTATTACAGCATATGGATGACGCTTATCCTTGTAGTCGGCGTTGTGTTTATGATATATGTTTCCAAAAAGGCAGGCGGAGGTTCTGCAAAGTATTTCATAAGACAGCAAAAATCTTTGGGAAAAGCCGAAGGCTTTATTCAGGAAATGATGAACGGACAGA
>DMLG01000072.1 GCA_003453455.1 Clostridiales bacterium | reverse complement strand
CCTCCTCAACCATGGCGTCGGTCTGCTCCCTGCCATATTTTAACGCATCAGAGAGCGCCTTTTCAGATTTTGCAAGGCTTTCAAGTTTCTTTTGGGAAATTCCGATTTTTTCCGCAATTTCGCTTACACTGCTGCCGCTTCTCCGCCACGAAGCAATAAGTAGTAGTCCTCCTTGTGTAAGCCAAAAATCAATTTTTGCCATTTCACTCCCTCCAAAATGAATATTACCACAATTTGGCGGGATATATAGGACAATTTTAAGCTCCCGCTTTTTTTAAGAATCTGTAAAATCTTTTTTTTACGGTATCTTCCGAATTCATACCACCAATTTTGTCCGCAACTGCGTTCCATGTCAGTAAATTGTAGCACCTGAGCTTTACAATAAGCCTTGTCTGCGGGTCATCAATCCCCATAATAAAATCAATTATTTCCTGCCTTTTTCCTTGAAGCTCAGAAATTTTTTTATTGATTTTAATCTTTTGTTTGTCGTCTTTTAGCTTTTTTTCCTCCTCTGTCCACGACTGAATTTCTCTGTCAATGTAGTACGCCTGCATTAAATCGTTTTTTGTCATAAACTCACTCCTAAACTTAAAAAAGCTCATTATAATAGATTTTACTTACACAATCTTCGCATCCTACTATATCCCCGTGACTGTCCTTTAATAAAAAATCCCAGTCGTTACTTCCGCATATAGGGCATTTTGCCTCCGACTCCTCAGGAAAATCGGCACCGTAATTCATTGTACGGCAACGCTCCATGCGCATAATTTCAGCATATTCATTCATCTTTCATCATCTCCTTTTACTCTGTTATTTCCGTCCGCACAAAAGTCCACATTTCGTGATTTCTTATGTCATTAAAACACATTTTGTGTAATTTGTCAAGAGTTTTTGCCACGATTTGTGGTATTTTCACGAATTTTTTTGGAAAATTTCGTAAAAGTGTTGACAAAACCACATTTCGTGTATAAAATAATTGTAGAAAAATGTAGAAAGGAGTAAAATTATGTTAGGTGAAATTTTGAGAGATTTAAGAAAGAGAAACGGTCTTTCACAAGTAGAACTTGCAAACATTTTAGGTGTGTCAAAAAGTTGCATAGGAATGTATGAACAAAATAAAAGAAGCCCGCATTCCGATGAAATTTTAATGAGTATTGCGGGATATTTCGGTGTAAGTATTGACTATTTAAAGGGCTATTTCCCCGATAATGCCGCTCTTGACTATGATAAGTACGGACTTAGTATGGTTACGACAAAGCGTTTCCCCATGCTCGGTAAAATAGCCTGCGGAAAACCTGTGATGTGTGAACAGGAATATGAAACAGCAATAGATGCAAGCGGAGAAATAAATGCAGATTTTTGTGTGACCGCAGTAGGCGACAGTATGATAAATGCGCGTATTATGGACGGAGATACTGTGTTTGTGCGTGAGCAGTCAATTGTTGAAAACGGCGAAATTGCAGTTGTAATTGTAAATGACGACGAGGTAACCTTAAAAAGATTTTATTATTATCCTGAAAGTCAACGCGTGGTGCTCCAAGCTGAAAATCCTAAGTATCAACCTATGGTTTATGAGGGCGAACAGCTTGAACATATACGAGTTTTAGGAAAAGCTGTGGCATTCAACAGTAAAATAAGGTAAAAAAGTTTCTGATAAAAACTATGCCTGCGGGCGTACGAACAAGGTAACAGTTGTTATTTCAGAAATTATCTCAATTTGAGGTAATTTCCTACATAAAAAATCCTTCCTCAAAAGAGGAAAGATTTTTTATTAGCCTTCCATATGCTTGCCCAAAAATCCTGCTGCGGCTTCTGCGAGTTTTATCTCTGTTTCGGTGGGATTGTGGCTGTCTTTCATAACAAAAATCACAGAGCCGATTGTGTCGCCCTCCGAAACAATCGGGATAACCACGCCTGCATTACAATTATCAACGCCCTCTGCGATTGAAACCCCTGAATCGGTACCCTGAGATTTAAAAGACTCCTTTTCGCTCATAAGGTTTTCAATATCCGAGCTTACACGCTTTTCCATAAAATCCTTTTTCGATACGCCCGAAACTGCTATTATATTGTCCCGGTCTGTTATCAAAGTTGGAACTCCCGTAGTTTTGTTAAGTGTTTCTGCGTATGTTACAGCAAAATCTCCTAATTCTCCGATTGGGGAATACTTTTTAAAGATAACTTCGCCGTCCTTTTCTGTATAGATTTCAAGTGGGTCACCTTCACGAATACGCATTGTGCGTCTTATTTCTTTCGGTATTACCACTCTTCCCAGGTCATCTATACGCCTTACAATTCCTGTTGCTTTCATAAAAATCTCCTTTTGCTTTTTGAATTTTGTGTATTTATTTTCTGCAAAAGGTGTCATTTTATGCAATATTTGAAATTTTGTGTATGGAAAAATTTGCACTTAAAAATTAGCAGTATGCGTCTTTATATGCGTCCATACATTTTTTTATTACCTTTTTCGCCTCCTCGTTTCCGAGTACCTCGTTTACCACTGTTTCTTTACCTTCAAGGGTCTTATAAACTCTGAAAAAGTGCATTATTTCATCAAATGTATGCTGTGGCAAATCAGATATATCCTTATAATCGGTATAAGCCGGGTCATTTGTGGGGATTGCGATAATCTTCTCGTCAATGTCATCATCGTCAGTCATTTTCATAACGCCTATCGGATAACATTCCACAAGTGTCATTGGAAGAATATCTTTCTGACATATTACCAAAACATCAAGCGGGTCATTGTCCTCTGCATATGTACGCGGTATAAAACCATAGTTTGCAGGGTAATGTGTTGAAGTGTATAGAACCCTGTCAAGTCGTAAAAGACCCGTTTCCTTATCCATTTCATATTTGTTCTTGCAGCCCGACGGAATTTCAATTACGGCCATAAATTTTTCAGGCGAAATTCTTTTAGGACTTATGTCGTGCCATATATTTGACATATTAAACCCCTCCTTGAAAATAGGTGTATTTAATTTTAACACAAAAATCTGATAAAATCAATGTAAAATTTTAAATGATTTTTTTTATAAAATACTTGAATTTCATTCTTTTATGTGATATAATACGGTCTGTTGCTGTGATAAATAGCATTTTCGGGAATTAGCGCAGTTTGGTAGCGCGCATCGTTCGGGACGATGAGGCCGCAGGTTCAAATCCTGTATTCCCGACCACTTGTCAGAACAAGCAGTTTTTACTGCTCGTTCTTTTTTTGTGAAAAAATCCTGTATTATATTGTAAATCTTAATGTTTTATAGTAAAATACACATATATTATGAAACAGTCGGGGGTTTTATATGAATATTTCAGATTTTGCCAAAATTGCAGGCGTATCAAAATCAGCCGTAAGCAGGTATTTTAACGACGGCTATTTAAGCAGTGAAAAGCGCGCCAAAATTGAAAATGCAATAAAATCCACAGGGTATGCTCCAAGCATATCCGCACATTCCGGAAAAACACGCGTCACGAAGCAGGTAGGCGTCATTCTTCCGAAATTATCGGGCGAAAGCAGTGCAAGGATTATTGAGGGCATTACCGAGGTGCTAAATGCAGAAGGATATCAGTTATTACTTGCAAACACTTCAAATGACTACAACAAAGAAATTTATTTTTTGGATTTGTTTAAACAAAACAAAGTTGACGGCGTAATTTTGCTTGCAACCGTTTTCACCGATTTACATAAAAGAATGCTCGCAAAAATGCGTGTTCCCGTCATCATTGTCGGTCAAAACATAAAGGGAAACAGTTGTGTATGTCATGATGATGAAGGAGCGGCGTATGCACTCACAAAGCTTATGATAAGAAACGGTGCAAAAACACCCGGATTTATCGGCGCAAATATGAGCGATATTGCAGCAGGAAAAAACCGCAAGCTTGGCTTTGAACGGGCACTTAGTGAAGAAGGGATTACCTTTAATAAGATTTTTTTTGAAATTGCTAAATTCAGCATAGATTCAGGATATGAAAAAGCGCAAAATATGCTTTCAAAAAAGCTACTCCCTGACGCAATATTCTGTGCAACGGACAGCATTGCCGCAGGAGTCCTCCTTTACTGCCGCGAAAAAGGCATTAATGTTCCCAATGACATTATGATAGCCTCAATCGGAGATTCACGGCTTGGCGAACTTGCTTACGCTCCGCTTACAACCGCGCACTTTCATTACAAAACCGCAGGTATAAGCGCCGCAAATATGCTGCTTACTGAAATAAAGAGCAGTAATGTTATTCCGCGCACTTTGCAGCTTGATTTTGAAATAGTTGAGCGCAAATCAACAAAAAAAGACTGAAACTGTGTGAAACCACCCGAATATTTTAAAATATTTTTGCACTTCATCAATAGATTTTGTCTTCTTTAACTGATAAACTTTACATATAATATGAAATCTGTATAAGGATTTCACAAAGAAAAGGAGCTGATTCTATGGACTACAAAAAATGTGCACAAGAAATTTTAACTGCCATTGGCGGCAAGGATAATCTGGCAAGTGCCGCTCATTGTGCAACCCGTCTCCGCTTGGTTATTGCGGATAACAGCAAGGCAGACAAAAAGACGCTTGAAAACATCGACGGCGTTAAAGGCGTTTTTGAGGCATCCGGTCAACTTCAAATTATCATCGGCACTGGAACGGTAAATAAAGTGTATGATGAATTCATTAGCTTAGCAGGCATTGAGGCTGCTTCAAAAGATGATGTAAAAAAGGCAGCTGCGGCTAAATCCCCCTGGTATAAGCGAGCAATTAAAACATTAGGCGATATCTTTGTTCCCATAATCCCTGCAATCGTTGCAACGGGTCTTTTAAACGGACTTTTGGGCGGTTTGGGAAGGGCATTTCCCAGCCTTGCAGGCTCACAGTTCTTCTCACTTCTTAACATTTTTTCAAATGCGGCACTTGTATTTTTGCCGATACTGATAGCTATCAGTGCAGCTAAAATCTTCGGCGGAAATATATATTTGGGCGCGGTTATCGGTATGATTATGATTCACCCTGACCTTGTAAACGCTTGGAGTGCAGGCGGTGGCGCCGAAACTTCTACGCTATGGTCTTGGTTTGGTCTTTGGAATATTCAGAACACGGGCTATCAGGGACATGTTATCCCTGTTGTTATTTCCGTTCTCTTTATGAGTAAGCTCGAAAAATCACTTCATAAAAGAGTTCCTGAAACCTTTGATTTGTTTGTCACACCACTTGTTTCGGTGCTTGTTGCAGGATTTTTTGCAATGACTGTTATCGGTCCGGTATTCTCTCAGCTTGAAACTTGGGTGTTGGCAGGAGCAAAAGCTCTTATTGCAATCCCATTCGGAATAGGCGCATTCATTATGGGCGGAATATATGCCCCAACCGTTGTGGCAGGTGTTCATCATATGTATAACGCAATCGAACTTGCGATGATTGCTGAAAACGGTCAAAACACTTGGATGCCAATAGCAACGGCAGCAAATGTTGCACAAGGCGCCGCGGCACTAGCAGTAGCTTTCAAAACCCGCCAGCAAAAGGTCAAATCTCTTGCTCTTCCCGCTTCTCTTTCCGCATTTATGGGCATTACCGAGCCTGCAATTTTTGGTGTTAATATCAGATTTGTGAAACCGTTAATCGCAGGTATGATAGGCGGTGCGTTTGGCAGTGCTGTTGCTTCTGTAATGAAAGTTTATGCAACAGCAAACGGTGTTACGGGAATTTTCGGATTTTTAATAACTACTCCCACATTTTTAGGTTATCTTATAACATTCTTAGTAGCATCAATTATCGCTTTTGCAGTTTCCTATATACTCTACAAAGACCCTGTCGAGGAAGACACTCAATCTGTCACCCCTCAGGCTGCACAGGATAATGAAGGTTACATTTCTTCCCCTCTTAAAGGTACAGCTGTTGAAATGGCACAAGTTCCTGACGAAACTTTTGCTACAAATGTTCTTGGTATAGGCGTTGCTGTTGAGCCCGAAGATGGCAAGGTTGTTGCTCCTGCAAGCGGTGTAGTCAGCACACTTTTCGACACGCATCATGCAATAGGGCTTACCCTTGATAACGGTACAGAACTTTTAATTCATATAGGAATAAACACCGTAGAATTAAAGGGCGAGGGATATGAAGCGCATATTAAAGAGGGAGAGCGATTCACAAAAGGTCAGACTTTAATCACCTTTGATAAGGCTTTAATCGAAAGCAAGGGCTATAAAACTGTTACACCGGTTATAATTACAAATCCTGATGATTTCACTAAAATCGAAAAAGTGCCGGAAGGAAAGGTTGATTTCCTCGATAAGCTTATTATATCAGAAAAATAATGAAAAACGATTTCAGACAAAAATTCCATTTAGAGCCGAAAAAGGGCTGGCTCAATGACCCAAACGGTCTTTGCTATTTTAATGGCAAGTATCATGTTTATTTTCAATACTCCCCGGAAAGTCCTTACGGCAAGGGCGAAAAATGCTGGGGGCACTTTGAAAGCCCTGATATGATTCATTGGACATTTCGCGGGACGGTTCTCCGTCCCGATTGTCCTGATGATAAAAGCGGCGTGTATTCAGGCTGCGGTTTCGTAAAGGAAGATACTTTATATCTTTTCTATACCGGAAATGTGAAAAAAGACGGCGATTTTGACTATATAACCGCAGGTCGCGAAGCGAATGTAATGCTTGTTACTACAAAAGACGGTCAGCATATGAGTAAAAAACGGACGCTTCTGAAAAACTGTGATTATCCAAAAAACTGCTCGTGCCATGTCCGTGACCCAAAAGTCTGGGAGGAAAACGGTGTTTATAACATGGTTCTTGGCGCAAGAACTCTTGATAATAGAGGCTCGGTTCTTTACTACACCTCAAAAGACCTAATAAAATGGGAGTTTCTAAAAGAGGAAAGCTACCCGGATTTTGGCTATATGTGGGAATGTCCTGATGTCATTGAACTCGGTAGCAAAAAATATCTCAGCATATCTCCTCAGGGCGTCGCTCACGGCAAATTTTCACATCAAAATGTGTATAGTTCGGGCTATTTTTGCGGCAAAAACTTTATAGAATGGGATTACGGCTTTGATTTTTATGCTCCTCAGACATTTTTAGCACCTGACGGGCGTAAAATAATGATCGGCTGGATGGGAATAGGCGATATTCCATATACAAACCCCACAGCAAAGCTCGGCTGGCAACACTGTCTTACCGTAATGCGCGAACTTAGCATAGATAAAGATGGCGAAATCAGTGCTTTGCCCGTATCCGAATTGCTTTCTTTAAGGGATGAATGTACCAAAATAGCAAAAAATGGGTATTTTAGCTGTCATCTTCCCTTTGAGCTTGATGGAAATACAGGAGAAAACTTCTCTCTTACACTCTGCGATTACCTTTCTATGAGTTTTAAAAGCGGCATTTTTACTCTTTCTTTTCTTGACCAAAAAGTTAGCGGCGGAAGAGAACAAAGATTTCTAAAAATCCCTTCTCTTTCAGATATACGAATACTCTTTGACACTTCCTCTGTTGAGATATACTTAAATGGCGGAAAAAGGGTTATGAGTACGCGTTTTTATCCCGATGACACTGAAACACAAATTAAAATTTGCGATTTTTACGGAGATTTATATAAATTAAAAGGCATAAATGTCTTGGAAGGAGCGGAAAATGAATGATGTCCTTATTTCAATAGGAGAAGCGCTAATAGATTTCATTCCTGATAAAAAAAACTGTTCCTTCCAAAATGTAACAGCATTTCTTCCAAAGGTTGGCGGTGCTCCTGCAAATGTGTGTGCTGCATTCGCAAGGCTTGGCGGAAGATCAAAACTTTTAACTCAGCTTGGTGATGACCTATTCGGCCACAAAATACTGTCAGAGCTTTCACAGTTTGGTGTAGATGTAAGCTGTGTAAATCTAACGGATGAAGCAAATACTGCACTTGCGTTTATAAGCCTTGATGAAAACGGAGGAAGAACCTTCTCTTTTTACAGAAAACCCTCCGCAGATATGCTCTATTCATCCGAAAACATTCGAGAGGAATACTTTGATAACGCATATGCCCTGCATTTTTGCAGCGTTGATTTGGGTGATTTCCCTATGCGCGACGCACATTTGGCCGCAATTACGGCGGCAAGAAAAAAGGGTGCGATTATCAGTTTTGACCCGAATTTGCGGTTTCCGCTGTGGAAAAGCCGCAAGCTTTTGCATAAAACAATAACGGAGTTTATACCACTTTCAGACATAGTGAAAATTTCGGATGAGGAGCTTGATTTTATAACTGGAACGGATGATATAACCCTGGCGCTTCCAAAACTGTTTTCCGGAAATGTCAAGCTTGTCATTTATACCTGCGGAAAAAATGGCGCATATGCCTTTACCAGAAAAACGGGCGCCTTCTCCCCCGGAAAAAAGGTACATGCTGTTGATACGACAGGAGCAGGCGACGGATTTATAGGTTCATTTTTATGGAAAATGCACAATATTGGAGTAACTCAAAATATGTTAAAGGAGCTCAATAAAAAGCAGCTTTTAAGCTGTCTCGAATTTTCAAACGAATTCTGTGCCATAAGCGTTCAACATAAAGGCGCTATTGATTCGTACCCTGATATGAAATAAATTTTAAATATGAAAGGAAAATTATTATGAAAACATTCAGCTACACAATTAAAGATGAAGTAGGTATCCACGCAAGACCTGCGGGTAACCTTGCAAAGCTTGCAAAAGGCTTTGAAGGTACTAAAATAACCATAGAAAAAGGCGGAAAAAGCGTTGATGTCACAAAGCTTATGATGCTTATGGGACTTGGTGTAAAATGCGGCGATACCGTAAATTTCACAATAGAAGGCGGCGACGAGGACGCAGCATTTGTAGCAATTTCTGATTTTATGTCCGCAAATTTATAATTTGGAGGCAAGTTTTATGAAAAAATTTCACGCAACAGGCGTCTATGGAGCTATTGCAATAGGCAAAGTATCTATATTCAAGCGCCAGGATACGAGTGTCCGCCGTGAAAAGATTGCAGATACCGATGCGGAGCTTAAAAGAGTTTCTATTGCAAAAGAGCGGGCTATCGCACAGCTTTCGGAAATTTATGAAAAAGCACTTAAAGAGGTCGGCGAAACACACGCACAAATTTTTGAGATTCATATGATGATGTTGGAAGATGATGATTATAATGAATCAATCGAAAATATTATAAACACGCAGTCGGTGAATGCCGAATATGCAGTAGCCGTGACATCGGATAACTTCTCCCAGATGTTTGCATCTATGGACGATGCATATATGCAGGCGCGCGCGACAGATGTAAAGGATATTTCCAACAGGCTCATCGCCTGCCTTTCAAATGAAAGTGAGGAAAAATGCGAAACTTCTGATAAAATGGTAATTTGTGCAGATGATTTAGCCCCAAGTGAAACCGTTTCGCTTGACAAAGAGCGTGTTTTGGCTTTTGTCACCGCCTTTGGTTCCTCTAACTCGCACACAGCAATACTTGCGCGTAATATGAATATTCCTGCCTGTATAAATGCAGGAGAGGATTTTTTGAAGTCAATTTCTGACGGAGATAAAATCATAGTTGACGGGCATACCGGCGATATAATAATTGAGCCGGATGCCGAAACAGAAGATTTTTATCTGAAAAAGCAGGCAGAGGATAATCGTAAAAAGGCACTTTTGCAGGAGCTAAAAGGCAAGGAAAATATTACAAAAGACGGAAAAAAGATAAATATTTATGCAAACATCGGCGGTGTTGACGGAATTGGTGCAGTCCTTGCCAATGACGCAGGAGGAATAGGTCTTTTCCGAAGTGAGTTTTTATACTTGGAAAGTGATGATTTCCCCACAGAAGAAGCGCAGTTCTTCGCATACAAGAAGGTTTTAGAAAGTATGGCAGGAAAAAAGGTCATAATAAGGACTTTGGATATCGGAGCTGATAAGCAAGTCGATTATTTCGGACTTGACAAGGAAGAAAATCCTGCTCTTGGTTATCGTGCCATCAGGATTTGCCTGACACGCCCCGAAATCTTTAAAACTCAGCTGCGTGCGCTTTACCGTGCATCTGTTTACGGTAATCTTGGGATTATGTTCCCTATGATTACAAGCGTTTCGGAGCTCGAAAAAATAAATGTCATTTTAGAGGAAGTAAAAAATGAGCTGAAAAATAGCGGTATTGCGTATTCAGACAATATTGAAATCGGTATAATGATAGAAACGCCTGCCGCAGCTGTTATAAGCGACGAGCTTGCACCTATGGTAGATTTTTTCAGCGTGGGCACTAATGATTTAACTCAGTATACTCTTGCTTGTGACCGTCAAAATGCAAAACTTGAACCTTTTATTGATACGCATCATAAAGCGGTATTAAAGTTAATCGAAATGTCTGCTCAAAATGCGCATAAAGCAGGCGCATGGATAGGAATATGCGGCGAACTTGCGGCGGATACTACGCTTACAGAAACTTTTCTCAAAATGGGAATTG